>NZ_JBQENT010000033.1:0-57273 GCF_052044855.1 Metabacillus sp. 22489 | reverse complement strand
TCATGCGAACACCACCTAGAGTTTATATATCTATTATAAATGAAAAGAGCGAAGGCTTCCTCATAATATCGAGGAAGCCTTCGCTTTATTAAAGATATAGAGACTTTTTCAGTGGCCTCTCTTTATATGTCCTCATTTTTAAATTTCCCTTATATAAATTATAGAAATATTATTTATATTTTAATTACTTCTTTCTAAGTCATTATAAGTAATTAATCTATGGATGTGCACGGCGAGATAGGCTAATTCCTCATTCGGTATATCTTTTCCATTAACTCGTTTTATATATTCTTTTATTTTAAATGCACCATCCATAGCCTGAGGATATAGGCTCGCTAATTGTTTAAATAATACATTATCCTTATCATCTAACATTTTATCTGAATAAAAACGTTCTACAAAAAATTTAACATGGGTGATAAACCGAGTATAGTGAATATTATCCTCATCCATGTTGATATTAAAAGTATATCTAGTCAAATTAACGATACCTCCAATCATTTTGGCATACCTCATGCCATTTTTAGACTCTTTCTGTTCTCCTTGAGCGTTAATCAAGTGAAATGCAATATTTGCTGCCTCTTCAACCGGTAAATCCATTTGGAACTTTTCATTCATTCGTTTAAGAGCATAAACTCCGATCTCAAATTCTTCCGGATAATAATTTTTAATTTCCCAATAAACTTTATTGGTGATATTTATATTTTTCTTAAATCTTTCTACTGCAAAATTCAAATGGTCCATTAACATAAAATAGATACTTGTATTAAGTTTCGTATTAAGTTTCTCTTCAGCATACGTTACAATTTTCTGGGTCAATTCAACAAATTCAGGTGGAATGGAATCCAATAAACCAATGAACTCTTTTACTTTTATATTTTCAATAGGTATAAACATTTGATCAACTTGGTTTTCCTTAATAATATTGCCTACTTTTTGACCGTAGCCGATTCCTTTTCCAATAAGGATGAAATCCTTTCTTTGTTCATCTTCTACTAATACAACACTAGAATTTAGAACCTTTTTGATTTTTTTCATTGTAATCCCCCTTCACAAAAGAGCCCATTAAATCTTTTCCAATATATTAGCCTGTTATAATTAAATTTGGTGAACACTTGGAAATATCATATCTATTTTTATAAATGAAATAATAAAAAAGAAAGATACATAAAAATCAAAAAAATAAGCAATGAAAATAAAATAGAGACAAATATAATAGAATGATTAGACGGAATAAACAGCCCTTCCTCGATTTCTTTTCTTTTCCTTTGGTATTGAATAGTACTCAAAACCCCAGTTATTAGACCAACAACACAAGCAAATATCCCTAAAAATATTGCCAAAATATTAATTTTCGAATTTGAACTTATCTTAATCGTAAAATGTAGAGAAGTAGTTAAAAAACCTACACCTGCAATAGATATAGCAGTTCGAATCCATGCAAGGTATGTTCTTTCATTTGCCAAATGTTGCTGTGCATATTTCACACTATCTTTTGGTAATTCAGCTTTTACTTTGGAAGCTTCCATGAATAGCTATATCTCCCTTATCTTTATCTTCTTAGTCACAACACGGAAAAATGTAGCTACTAGTATAGTAAAAAAAACTATTAGTAGCTACATAGCCATAATTCTATTCTAAATCTTCTCCATTTGACTCAATAACCTTTTTATACCAGTAGAAGGAATCCTTTTTAATTCGTCTAAATGTGCCATTTCCATTATCATCTACATCTACATAGATAAAGCCGTATCTTTTTTTCATTTCACCAGTACTTGCGGAAATTAAATCAATTGGTCCCCACATTGTGTAACCCATGACAGGAATCCCGTCAATATCAATTGCTTTTTTCATTTCCTTTAGATGATTTCTTAAATATTCAATTCGATATGAGTCATGGATCCTTCCATCCTCATCTATTTTATCAACAGCACCCAGTCCGTTTTCTACAATCATTAACGGTATTTGATAACGATCATATAAAAGATTTAATGAATAACGGAGACCCATCGGATCAATAGTCCATCCCCAATCACTTGCTGGAAGATATGGATTTTTGTATCCCGTTTTGACACCATTAAGTCCTTTAAATTCTAGATTTGTTTTTTTGCCTACTACATGAGTTAAATAATAACTATAGGATAAGAAATCAACTTTCCCCTTTTTCAATTCTACTAAATCGCCATCTTGAATTGGTAAAACGATTCCTTCACGTTCAAACTCTTTTAATTTGTAAGATGGATAATATCCTCGACATTGAACATCACAATAAAACAGCATTTTATGCATAAAATCAACGGTTGTCTGTATATCTTCTGGATCACAACTATTTGGATATGCAATATGTCCAGCATACATCATGCCGACTTTATTATTAGGGTCAATTGCATGAGCCATTTGCACGGCTTTAGCACTTGCTAAAAATTGATGATAGGCGGCAGTCATTCTAGTCTGCTCATCATTTGAATTAATCCCAGCAGCCATCCAAGGCTTGGTTGACATAACATTAATTTCATTAAAAGTAAGCCAATATTTTACTTTTCCTTTATATCGGTTAAAAATCGTCTGACAATAGCGTAAATAAAAATCAATCACTTCACGATTTTCCCATGAGCCATATTTTAATAATCCCAGCGGTGTCTCAAAATGAGAAATAGTTACTAAAGGCTCGATCCCATATTGAAGACATGTATCAAAGACTTCATCATAATGCTTTAAACCTGCTTCATTAGGTACTTCCTCATCTCCATTTGGAAATATCCTTGACCAAGCTATAGACAAGCGATAACATTTAAATCCCATTTCAGCAAATAATGCAATATCTTCCTTAAACCGATGATAATGGTCAACAGCTTGGTGGCTAGGATAGTAATTTCCTTCCACCACACCATCAGTAATTTCTCTAGGAACACCATGCATACCCGCAGTCATGACATCTGCTGTACTCAATCCTTTTCCATCACTTAAGTAGGCACCTTCTACTTGATTTGCAGCAGTTGCGCCTCCCCACAAAAAATTTTCGGGAAATCCTTTAGCCATACCTTACTCCTCCAATTCAATTTCCTAATGTAGTTATAATCATTACTGAATCATTATCATTCTTAAAATCTGTGACTTTTACTGAGTATTTATCATTGTTCGTAACTACCGCAATTGTGACCGGATCATATCCTTCATCAATAATTTTTTGTAAATCAAATTTCACTAGTAAATCCCCAGACTTTACTTTATCTCCAACCTTCACTAAAGATTCAAAGTATTTTCCTTCTAGGTTAACTGTATCAATACCAATATGGAATAATATTTCTGCTCCATTAGCAGTTTCCATTCCCAATGCATGGTTTGTATTAAACACCATTTTAATTTCCCCATCAGCTGGTGCATATAGTTCTCCTTTTGAAGGAATGACTGCAATTCCGTCCCCCATCACTTTAGTTGAAAACACATTATCATTTACTTCAGATAGAGGAATCATTTCTCCTTTAACCGGTTGTTTAATATGAACGTCCACATCAATCAATCCTCCACTATCAGGAGTTTGATCAGCTACCGTTTGTTCCATTTTTTCTTTATCTTCTTTCCATAAAATAAGAGTAATTATAAATGCTGATACAAAAGAAATGACTAAGCATAAAAGAGCGAAAATAATAATATTATCATTTTTTGGATCTATAAACATTGATATACTTGCAAGACTCGGGCTTACTGGTGTAGATCCTCCTACAACAAATAGACCAAGACTTAGACCCCCAATTAAACTTGATACTACAACACTTATTAGTACACGCTTTCTTTGTAATGTAACACCATAAAGTGCCGGCTCTGCGATCCCAAATAAGGCAGAAATAGCCGAAGATAATGCAATAGATTTAAGTTCTGTTTCTTTAGCACGTAAAGCTACGGCAAAATTCGCACCACTTTCAGCCATATTATGCGCAAATAACGCAGGCAATAGAAGAAATTCCCTTCCAGTTGCAGAAATTGTATTAATTGCATATGGTGTTAGTGCCTTGTGCATACCAGTAGCAATCATAAATGGAAGTATTGATGCAAGAAGACCTACTGCAATCCATCCAGCTTTATCAAATACAAACAAAATAATAGATGTTAATAAAGTTCCAGCCTGAAATCCAATTGGCCCTAAAACTAAAAGTGTCATTGGAACTGTTATAAGCATTGACATCATTGGTATAAAGAAAACTCGAATAGGCTTTGGTGAAATCTTGGTAAAAAATCTTTCCATATAAGCGTAGAAAATAATACCTAGTATAGATGGAAAAATTTGTGCTGAATAGTTAACATTTGTGAGCGGAATCGTAAAAAGACTCCCTCCCTCAGCTAAAAGCTTAGTCATATCAGGGAATAATAATATACTCATAGCAGCTGCAGCAACTAAATGATTTACCTTCATCTTAGTTGCTGTGGTAATAGCAACTAGTATTGGTAAAAAGTAAAATACTGCACCACTAATAGACGTTAGAATAAAATACGTCTGTCCATTCTCATCAATCAAATTTAGAACCGATAAAAGCAATAGCATTGATTTTAAGATACCAGCACCTGCCATTGCAGGAATTAAAGGCTGGAATACACTAATTAGAAAATCTAATATTGTTGCCCCTATTTTTTGCTTACCTTTTGCTTGGTTCTGATTATGATTTTGCTGTCCAAACTTTCCAAGTTTATTCAATTCATCATACACTTCGATTACATTATTCCCGATAATTACTTGAAATTGTGCTTTATTAACTACATCTAAAACTCCTTGAATTTTTTTTAGTTCATCTATATTTGCCTTGCTATCATCTGCAAGTGTAAACCGTAATCTTGTTGCACAATGCCCTAGATGAACCACATTGCCCTCACCACCAACATTGTTTAAAATATCAGTTGCTATTTTTTTATAATCCATATTAAATCCTCCTCAGGATATCTTAATACGCTTACATTTCGGCCAAAAAATAAGCTAACAAAAAAAGACAGGACCCTAAAAACAATATCATATCGTTAGATAAAATATCGTTTTTATGGATCCTGCCTGCATGACCAGTAACATGTCCGGTTTATTTATTTTGTTATTTGAGCTTATTATATTGTATTCAAATAATAATTACAAGAATTTTATTAAGGCAAGGATATTGTTATGTTTAGAATACAATAATAATATCTACCAGCATAAATAAGTTAGTCTTTTAATATTCAAGACAATACAACTTATCTCTACCCAATTAATTAAATCATCTTTTTATATCTTATCAGACTTTAAATTAAATCATAATAAACTTCTACTTAATTTTAACCAAATCTATTCTTCTTGCTTCGGTTTGCGGACAAATAACAGCACCAATATAGCACCTAAAAAAGCCACCATCCCACACCAGAAGAATGCTTGTTGATAACCTTCATTAAGTGTTATTGATAACTCACCTGTAGCACTAGCAGTTACCGCCGCTGCAATAGACACCATAATCGCCAACCCAACTGCAGATCCAACCTGATATGTTGTATTATACAGCCCTGATGCGAGTCCAGAATCCTCTGATTTTGCCTCTGACACAGCAGCTGTTGTTGCTGGAAGATACGCAAGAGCATTCCCGAGTGCTGCCAATAGCAATGCAATAAACACATCGCTCCAATAATCCCCACTAACTGTATTACCTGATAATAATAGTCCAGCTATACCAAGAATAATAAAACCAATAACCATTGTTAGTTTCATGCCCAATTTAGTTTTGCTCCAAATCCCATGCCTCCATTTACAGCGATTTGAATCCTCTTTCCGTTATCCATTGTATTCACCTTCCTAAATACGGGGGTATAGTATATTTTAAATAAAAATAATAAAGCCGTTGTTGTCGTAGGTTTCTCACACCTAATATACTATACCCCTCCTAGCGTATGTAAAGGTTTTTTTGAAACCACCTTTAATTTAGGCACACTGAGACTCATTAACATTTATTCAGCTAAAGTTATCATAAATTTATATATATAAATAAAAAACATCTTACCCAAAAATACCGAGGGTAAGATGTTTAATTTCATTGCTATAATAGTTTAGCTCTTTTTCCCCTTCATTTATCATGTCGTACGATTTTTCACAAACTGCACAGGCAAAATAATCTCCATCGTTTCGTCAGTTTGAGCTTCCTCAATAATTTCGTTTAATTTTATCACTGCGGTTTTCGCAATATCTTCAATTGGCTGTCTGATCGTTGTTAATTGAGGTAGTAGGCTTGATACCGTTTGTGTTCCATCATAGCCAACCACTTTTAGTTGTTTCGGTACATCGATATGTAATTCCTGAGCAACCTTCAGGCATGTAGCTGCGATAAGATCGTCACTTGCAAAGATTCCATCTGTTTCTGGATAATCGTTAAATATTTGTCTAATTGTCGCTGCAGTTGCTTCCTCATTAAAGAGATTATTAAGCTCATATGTGATTGGCTTTTCAACTAGATCTTCATATGCTTTTCGTCTATTTTGCGTAGGCGTTTCTAAATCAAATGGTCCGTTAATATGAATGATCGATTTACAGCCGACATCAATTAAATGTTGTACTGCAAGTCTTCCTCCTTCATAGTTATCAGATCCTATCACTGGTATCGTTGGGGATAAATAATGGTCGATTGCTACAATTGGAAGCTTTGGATTTTTATAGGCCTCGATTCCACGATTATACGAGCAAACGATCATCCCATCTACCTGGTGTCTAATTAGCATCTCTGCATATGATTTTTCCTTTTCAAGCTGTCCGAGACTGTTGCAAAGAATAACCTTAAAACCGTAATTTGAGCATATATTCTCAATATATAATGCTAATTCACTAAAAAAAGGATTATTGATTGTTGGCAGGATGAGTCCAATAAAATTCGTTCTTTTTTTAAATAGTGAACGTGCAATATCATTTGGATAGTAATTTAATTCTTTAATTGCATCTTCTACTTTTTTTCTTGTTTTTTCGCTTATATATCCCCGATTGTTTAACACTCGTGAAACAGTTGTCGGTGAAACTCCGGCTAGTTTCGCTACATCTTCTAATTTTACTTGCATCATTCATCACCTAATAAATCGTTGTTATTTCCTTCATTTTTTTAATTTTTCATTTATGTCAACCGCTTTCATTTAGATTAACATAAATGGATATATTTTGCACCTTTATTAAGTATCATGAAGGTCCCTCAACATATAACAAAAAAGAAACATGCTCAGAAACGTTGATATCACCATTTCTGAGCATGTTTCTTCGCATCGCTTTAGCTGCTATAAGAACTAAAAAAGCTGCTAGATTTCCGTCTTCTTTTATAATGCTCATGACCATATTTTGAAGGGTGATAGTTATTTGAGTACTTTCTTCTTTTAAAGTCACTTGAGCTATGCTTCCTATGTGAATGTGATTTACTATTTAACAATGATTTTAAGATTTTATCGAGCATTTCCATTCCTCTTTTCTTTTCATATTTTTGAGTGTTTATTTCCAAAAGAATTTTAATTTCAGGATATCCTTCATAAATTCTTCGATCGTTTTAAAGTTTTTTTGGTTATACCATCTTTGAACAGATTCCATTAACCAATGTGGAATCGCCTTTCCATCAATTAAGTCGTAATACATATCATACGCTTTTTTTAGATGCTCCCAGCGATGATCATTTCCTTCGAGACAATATTCTGAAACATCAATAACCTTTGCTCTTCCATCTTGAAGCAAGATGTTTTTCAAATGAATATCGCGTGGATTTAAGTTACATTTCATTGCATATTTCCTTGCCTCTTCTACATCCAAAATCACTTGATGAGGAATATGGATCCCTTGAAGAAGACAATCATATAAGGTTATCCCTGGTTCAAAGCTTAATACTAAATATCGCTCATAAGCTGCATAGCATGTAGAAAAATACGGTGAACCCTTTAAACGTTTATAAACATCTGCTTCTAGTTGAATTTTATCCTTTTTATCATCAGCGTAAAGCTTAAAGGCATAATTCTTATTATGAATATATTGAAAAACTGCGGCATCGGTTCCAATCCCAATACATCTTAAATCCTTTGAATCTCCGTGAATCGTTACTGGTTTATTTTGGGGATTTGACGTGATGTTTATTTTAGACAATAAATCATCAGCTACTAACCAATCCTTTTCCATCAACATCACCTAATTTCTTAAATTCCCTATGCAGCATAAAAAGAGTTGATTCATTTCTTCCATTTGTATGCTGCTTCAAGAACGATAATACAAATACTAAGCCAAATGAACCCTGCAATAAACCCTGCTAAAACATCAGAAGGATAGTGCACACCTAAATAAATTCGACTAATTCCAATAAGCAAAATAATTATACATAATAAAATTCCTAATCCGATTTTTCGTTGCTTCCTTTGTTTGCTTCTAAAAAGTAAGTAGACGAGAAATCCATAAAACAGCATGCTTCCCATTGAATGACCACTAGGAAAACTAAATCCATCAATCTCTATTAATCGATTCACATTCGGGCGTTCCCGCTCAAAAAGATTCTTTAATAATGAATTAACTAGCCCTCCTCCAGCGACAACAAGAAAGAAAAATAGAGAAGCTACCTTATCTTTTCTTTTTAAAAATAATAGAATCATTCCTACAAGAAGCAATGTTCCAAGTGTAAAGCTAGAACCTAGCTCAGTAATAAACAACATTACAGCATCCATTGTCTCTGAAGAAAATGATCGAACAGTACTAATGACTGCTTTATCAAAGGAAAAGAATTCTTCCCTGATTAGAGTGGCTGATAGCTGAACAATCATCAAAACATTCACCAAAAGCGCCACCAAGCCGATAATCAGTCCAACTCTAGTTGAATAGGAACTCCCTCTTTCCCTCACTTTGTTTTCTTCATAGTTCACTTGAATGACTCCTTATCTCTTTATGCTGAAAAATCAAACAAAGATCCTCCTTTCACTAAATGAACGAATTCACTTTCCTCTAATAAAAAAGGCCTTTACTATTTAAAGTAAAGGCCTAAAAAGACCTTTACCAATAAATAATATTGGCAAAGGTCTCGCTAGCAAATGATATTGCCAACAAAGCCGGGGCTATTTCACCCGAAATGACGACTTTGTTTAACAGCTACTCCCCTTTGAGGAATCACGTTCATTTTAGTTAACTCTATCTTATCAGAGAATGAGACGTTGGTCAATTTTTAAATACATCTCATGGAAGATATTCTAACTTGTGTAGAGATCCCCAAGCCCTAATTTTTTCAGTGCCTTCCGGTAAGCAACAGATGTTTTATCTGCCATAATGTGTGCTTCCATTTGTAAATCAAGTGGGAGATCTTCCGGCTTTTGATTTTCTACCATCTCCCTATCCTCGATGAAAACCTGTAAATTAAATGCATGGACATCCTCAACTGGTGAAGCTTTATCAAAGTTTCGAGCAATAGGAGCAAATAGTCTCGTCTCTCTTGCAGATCTTGGTGATGCTGCATTCATAATCCATAGCTCCCCACCATTTGGAAAGTAAACCTTAAGCGTAGCTGAAAATGGAGGGTACACATCAAAGACGCGAAGCCATTCAAACCCCTCCGGATTAAGATGTTGTAATTCCTTTGAATAATTACTTACAGAGCTAAGATATTCAACATGTAGTCCATACTCAGTATTGTCTACTTGATACCGCGGAACAATCGCATTATTTCGATCCCCAAATGTTTCAGTGTGTACCCAAGCAAAATGGGCGACATCTAAAAACCCCTCCATCTGTCTTCCTGAAGATCCTTTAATATCAAACGGTGGACAATTAATTTGTTGAAAATCTGAATGATCCCAGGCTGAAAATGAAGGAATATTGTCGTACTTCCCTGTCAATGACGTCCATACTAAGCCAAATCGCTCCACGACAGGCAAAACCGTCATACATAGACGAGGGGATATTTTTGCTTCTGGATGTGCTGGAATAGAGGTGCATACGCCATCTGGGCGGTATCTAAAGCCGTGATATGGACAAATAATTTCTTCATCCTCTACCCACCCCATACTAAGTGGAGTGCCACGGTGAACACATAAATCCCTTGCAACAACTAGCTTTGTTTTCGTTCGATATGCAACAAGATGAACATCAAGTAATTTAACAGCTAATGGCTTTTCGGTTACCTCCTTACTTTCAGCAATCGGATACCAATAGTTACTAAGTACAGTCCAATCCTGTAAAGAAAACGTACAATCTCTTGGATATTGAATATCGTTTTTATTTTTTTGCGAAAGATTAGCCATCATCTATCATCCTTTCAAAAATAGTTTTTATCAAAATAAAAAAGCCGTGAAGACAGAAAATTACTTCTATCTTCACGGCTCTTTCCATCCGTAAACAGAGGGATAGCACCCGCGATTGATAACATAAGTTGAAGAAAAAACGATTTTACGAGTTTTCGACAGTCTATGTTATTCAGCTATCTCGTTATCAAAACAAATAACCGTGCAAGCGATCCCTTTTTCTGAATCATAATCTCGAAACAGTGACGTTATTGTTACATCAAATAAAATCTCCAATTTCTCCTTTAACAGCCTTTTGTATGTGGATGATAGTGCTGCATCAAGCGACGAAACTAATTCACTGTATTCATCACTTAAAGCATCAAGTGCTGGGAGACGCTTTGTTCTTGCGATAATCAGAATCTTATTATCTATCATATCAATCTTTTGATCATGAACTCCAATACCGAAAATTTCTTTGCTAACTTGATTGTACAGGGTGGCTATGCTTTTCTTCGTGACTTGCCCCATATTATCCCCCCTCATCTTACAAGTTTCATTGTATATTTTCGGGATTGTGTTCATCTACATATTTGTTATATTTTGTAACACATTGATTTGCATTTTCAGCTCTTCTCAATGCTATTTGCCAACAGACATAAAAAAAACTCCCTAAATTAGGTTAGGGAGATTACCTAAAAAATGTAGTATATCACTTACTTTGCCTTCGTTAGCATATAGCTTTGTCTAATCATCTCGTGTATTTCATCCACTGGCACAGTACCATCAAGAATAATCGAATTCCAATGGTCTTTATTAAGATGAAATGCCGGGACAACTGAAGCGTGAATCAAGCGCCAGTGTTCGAGAAAACCAGGTTCACACTTCACATTAATCCAAATATGATGATCCTTTTCAAATATCCACGCAAATACTTTCTTGTTTGCCATATGCCTAATTAAGGTCCAATTTTTATCACGAAATGGATAATCCTCGTACGTGTTTGCTAAACTTAAGCAGTAATCAATCGCTTCTTTTCTCGTTTTCATTTTTCCTCCTCTTCACCTGTAAGTTTGCTTCATGTTCATATGGCAGCACAACTTCCTTGTAAATTGCATATGTGCAACATTTTATAAAAAGCGTTATTTATCCTAATTATAACAAATTAAAAACACTTCATTCTGAAAAACGCAATGATCAAAACGTATGTTATTATCCCTTTCTCTCCTTTACTTCAAATTTTGTTTAGGATAAACTAGGAAAAAAATAAACGTAATACCCACTTCTTTGAAGGACTATCCTTTATGTGGTCGGGTACTAAAAAACATAGATTACTAATTGCATGGAGTAATGTTATACAAAAGCTGTCATTTAGAAATGTCTGTTCCTTATCGCAACACCAGTCTAATAAATATATTCCCTCATCCTTCAAGTAGGGATACTCTCTAACTAACGACAGAGCTTACAGAAGATTGTAAAGGAGACTTCACCATGTATGTACTAACACCTCAACAAGCGCAAAATATAGTAGATCGAATGATGAAGGATATCCCTTACAACATTAATATCATGGACCAATCAGGTAGGATAATTGGAAGTGGAAATCCAAAAAGAATTGGCACTCTACATCATGGGGCAGTAGCTGCCATTAAACAAAGGAAAATAGTTGAAATTGAAAAAGATGAAGAGTTTGTAAAAAAGGGGATTAATCTTCCTATTGAATTAAACAGCATCATTGTTGGAGTCGTGGGAATTAGCGGGGAAGTGAAAGAAACAAGCCGCTTCGGCAAGCTCGTAAAATCCACGGTTGTATTATTAATAGAACAAAGCATGGCTTTAGAGAAAAAAAATCTCGAACGAAATCAAAAGCAAGATTTCTTTCACTCCATATTAGAGCATGAGACTCATTATACAAAAGAACTAGCAGAGCTTGCCTTAACATATGGAATCCAATTAAACAAGCCTAGCCAAATCATCTATATCGAATTTTCTAATAGCACAGATGAAAGCATAATCAAGCAGTTTCCTACCTTTCAAGTGGCAAAAAATACACTATGCTTAATTATCCAAGAGCCAAATAAAATAGAACAGATCGTTGAACATCTGAAGGAGCAATTTAAAGATGCATCTATTTCCATCAGCAAACGAAATGATCGAATTTCTGATGGCTATCAACAATGCAGGTCAGCTATTCGTGTGTTAAAAGGTCTTTATTCTGGAAAAAAGAATGTCATATCCTATAATGAATGTGAATTTGTTGCTAATGTATCAGAGGGATTAAAGCATGATCCACAAGTAGAGCGCCTTAAGGAAATACTTGCAAACAATGACGAGCTTATCATAACGTTAAAGGCATACATAGGCTGTAATCTTAATACTAATGAAACGGCAAAACAACTGATTATTCATCGAAATACATTGAGCTATCGATTAAATCGAATCCATCAATTAACTGGGAAGGATCCGAAAAACATCCTCGATTTAGTAGAGCTACTTTTTACATTAATTAATCCGATAAAATAAAGAAGCTGTATCCACAATAAGTAGACCAGCTTCTTTTGGATTGTTATATAGTTATGTCTGACATTATTTGAGCAACCTAGCAATGCTTTCCGAAGTGCGAATCACATTCTCTCTCCCCTGCTCAAGCAAGGTATCAATTGTTGCAGCACCTGGAACGATACCGAAGATCGCATCAAAGCCCTCATCATATAATACCTCGACATCCTGCCCAATATTTCCTGCTAACGCTATTACTTTTATATCTTTATTTACACTTTTGGCAGCTTGGGCTACACCATAAGGAGCCTTTCCAAATTTTGTTTGAAAATCAATTCCGCCTTCTCCCGTAAAGCAGTAATCTGCCTGCTTCATTTGCTCCTTCAGGTTCGTATACTCAATAACAATCTCAATCCCTTTTTTCATCGTAGAGTTCGTAAAAGCAAGCAAGCCAGCACCTAGTCCTCCCGCAGCACCTGCACCAGGCACATTAAGAACATCTTTTCCGAGCTGCTCTTTTACAACTGTGCTGTAGTGTCTAAGATTTTGATCTAGAATTTCAACCATTTCAGGTGTAGCACCTTTTTGGGGACCAAATACAGCAGATGCGCCATGTTCTCCACATAATGGATTCGTTACATCTGATGCAACAAGAATGCGGATATCCTTTAATTCTGGAATCACATGTGAAGAATCAATTCTAGCAAGCCTGTCTAAGTAGCCTCCTCCTAGTGGAAGCTCCTTTCCACTTTCATCAAGGAATTGATAGCCAAGTGCTGCTGCC
This sequence comes from Metabacillus sp. 22489, assembly GCF_052044855.1. Classification (NCBI taxonomy): domain Bacteria; kingdom Bacillati; phylum Bacillota; class Bacilli; order Caryophanales; family Bacillaceae; genus Metabacillus; species Metabacillus sp. 22489. The sequence goes on along the minus strand of NZ_JBQENT010000033.1, from coordinate 43,772 downwards.
ATGCCGGTTCCCCCATCATTTGTAGCGCTTCCACCAATACCAAGAATAATCTCTGTAATCCCTTGCTTTATACATTCTCTAATCAATTCTCCCGTACCGTAAGTGGTCGTTACAAGAGGATTTTTTGTCTCCTTCGTCACATAGTGGATGCCGCTTGCAGAAGCCATTTCAATAACACCTGTTTTCCCATCGCCAAGAATGCCATATTGAGCCAATACAGGAGTACCAAGCGGGCCTGTCACTTCTTTTGCTATGATGGTACCGTTCGTGGCATCGACTAAGGATTGGACAGTTCCTTCCCCTCCATCTGCCATCGGTACATGAATACATTTTGCATCTTTCATGGCTCTTCTAATTCCGATTTCCATTGCTTCACAAACTTCCTTCGCCGTCATGCTCTCTTTAAATGAATCCGGAGCCAGTAAAAATGTTTTCCCCATCATTTATTCACCTCGGTTTTTTGATAAAATACGATAAGATTTATATTAGATGTTCATTTATTTTTTTACTTGTTTCATTGCGTCTTAAAGCACAAATCCAAAGAGAATGATTGCAATCGTTGCCATCGTAATCCCCACTATACTTTCATACCCAACAACCTTCATTCTATCTGCCATACTCATATTCATCGCATTTCTAGTAACATGAAAATAAGTTCCATGTGGAAGATGGTCGATGACAGTTGCTCCAGTATGTGTCATAACCGCAGCTGCCATTGGTGCAACTCCCGTATCCAAAATTGCTTCAGAAAAAGATCCAGTTGCTAATATAACACCTGTCGAAGTAGAGGCTGTTGCTGCAGCCATCAAGATACCAGCAATTGGGGCAAGGAAAGTACCTGAAATTCCTGATGCTTCCACCAATGCAACGACTTGTTGCGGTAAATCAGATGCTGTAATCAAGCCTCCTATTGCCCCTGCACCAATGATAATTAGAATCGTTGGTGTCATTCGATCTAGTCCTGCTGTACAATAATTTAATAAATCCTTACCCTTCCCTAGCGCCAAAGTACCGACTATCGCAGCAAATGGTAGAATAAATAGAGAATCGATATTTAGCTTCGCAAGTCCTTCTATACCTAACATTGAACCAATTGGGCTTATCATCAATAAAATAATCGCGATTACAGGAGTGATAAGTGCCTTAGACAGTCCTGGAAGATCGGTTGAATTAGATTTTTCCAGTTCCTCAACCTCTTCATCTGTTACCTTCGTCCCTTTGCGCTTAATAATTGAAGCTACAATAACAGTTACAGCTATTCCAAAAATAGCTGGTATTAGACCACCAATCATTACTTGGTTTACATCTAAATCAAATCCACCTGCTGCAGCTATTGTATTCGGATTGGGAGATATAATATTCCCTGCTTTTCCTCCCCCAGACAATGCCAGAAGGATGGCAATCTTTGAGTACCCCATTTTATTCCCAACAGATAAAGCAATCGGTGCAACAATTAGTACAGCTACAGGAATAAAGACACCAACTGCTGTAATAATCATCGTTGCTAGCGCCAATGATAACATCGCTTTCGTACCACCAAGCTTATCTACAATTACCTTTGCAATCGTCTCCGCAGCTCCTGATTCCATCATAACACCAGCAAAAACACCTGCAGCGATGATTCGAATAACTGTTCCTTGCACACTTTGCGTACCAGATACCAAAATAGAAATCGTCTCCGTAAAGTCAGCACCACCAATGAACGCTCCAACAATAGCTCCTATTATTAAAGAATACGTTGGAGCAAGCTTAAACAAGATAAAAATGATTGCCAAAGCTAATCCACATAAAGCACCAATCCAGCTAATATCCAATGCTGTCATCATATATCCTCCTAATCCTATTAAACTATCATCCATGAGAAGTGAAGCATACTACCTATATATTCCGATTTACTAATCTACCCCTTTATGAAAATGCACAAATCATCATTTCCATTTCAACCATCTATTCTACTTAATCTTATCCCCTATTATTAAAGCCCTTTCATGAATACGTTTTCATTCTATTACATTCACTTCACCCAAACAATTGATAAATTGACGAATAAATTTGTGCAAATGCACAAAAATAACAACACTTAACGACCTCAATTCATCAATTGGAAGCATCAGAAAAAGCGTCACCACCTATTGCAGTAACGCTCCCATTCATTTATTACATTGTTCCGTACACACTTCAAATTCACTTAATTTCCTAGCAAAAGCTAGCCAACTTCCATCTATCTCTCAACAATAAACTCTTTATTCATTGCATGTATACTCAGCTTAGAGTTGCTGAATTTCTTTTGTAGCTCTTCCTGATTTTTCCGAAACGTAAGTCTATTTCCGCCAAAATGTAGTACAATCTGCCTTATCTAAAATATTATACTTGATCATTTTCTCAAGTAATGAAAAATCAAACGGTTTATCCCATGGAAAGCGGATCAGCTCCTTAGTATGATTATAGCCAGCCTGGACTATTGTATCAGAAAAATGATCAATGACCACACTTTCAGGAGCAACAGCCATATGATGCTTAGCTACACTAAAACCGATAATATATGTACCATGATCTGTAAACATAGGCTGATTCCATTTAATGACTGGCATTAAATTTGGGAATTTTTCAGCTACCCATCCTAATACTTCCTCCGCTCGATACCGATGGTCAGGGTTATCAATACGCGCTAAAAATTCTTCAAAAACTTCCATCTTGTTCCCTCCTAAATAAACGATTCAATCGTTCGGACAAACATCTGTAAACAACAGTTATTTCCAACTATAATCATATTCTATCTAGTTATTAAAGAAAAAGAAACCTATGATTATTCATATCATTTTCTACCTTGTCATAACCTCACCAAATGCATATTAAAGCCAAGCCATAAAAAATAAAAGCAAGTAGAGATCTCTTTTGAGTAGTCATCTTAAAATTATTTTAATATACTTTTTATCGGTAATATTTTCATATCAATTTATTACTTCAACTATTGAAGTGGATTAATAAAAAGTAAAGACCGAATAAGTAGAGAATTACACCATTTTCTCCAGTATCCTCAGTATGTTATTGAGTTTTTTAACCCTGTTTTCACAGACTTTGTTACTTTTTTAAAGCTATGCCGTTCGGGGTTGATTTCCGCTATAGTACTCGCTTTCCGCGGGGTGGGTGGTGAGCCTCCTCAGTGTAAACACCTGCGGGGTCTCACCTCTCCCACGCATCCCGCAGGAGTCTCGCACTTCCGCTCCAATCAACCCTTATATAGTTTTTTTTAATTAAGAGCCTTTTTAAAAATTAATTACTCATAATACTCAATAAAATTATTTCAATAAAATTAAATTCGTACTTTTGTAGCAAAAGGATTGAATTTAAGATTTCAGTAAAATTTAGAATAATTTTTTTATTGATAACGTTGACAATCTATGAAAACGTGTTATAGTTATTCCATGAAATCGGATTAATCCATTAAAACTTCATACTTCTATAATTCTTAAGTTTATTTAGGATTGTTACTGAAATAAGCAGGCAAAACCTAAATCGCTTGTACTAAAAAGACGATTGTGTCTTTTATCGTACAGTGATTTAGGTTTTTTTTATTGGCTCTTTTCTGAAATATTGTTGTTTTTGAGTGCTTTTCTAAAGGTTGATTGGGGCTAAATGCGAGACTCCTGCGGGATAGGTGAGACCCGCAGGTGTTAACAACGTGGAGGCTCACCATCCACTCCGCTAAATAAGCAGTACTGAACTAAGAAATCAACAAAAAAACGACAACTAAGAAAAAGGAACAAACTTTACGAGAACATTCTTTATTTTTCTAGGAGGTATCATGGCATGAGCCATAAAGAAACAGCAGAACAAATTTTGGATTTAATAGGCGGAGAGAAAAATATTCAAAATGTCATCCATTGTATGACTAGACTACGTTTCAATCTTCATGACCAAAAAGAGGCAGTCCAAAACAAAGCGAAGATTGAAGCGGTTAAAGGAGTTATGGGTGTAAATGTAAGCGGAGACCAATTCCAAGTAATTATCGGGAATGATGTTCCGAAAGTATTTACCGAATTAAAAAATATCGCTCATATCCCAGAAAATAATAGTGGTTCTTCAGAAGGAAAGAAAAAAGGAAATGTCATTAGTCGAATCTTTGATGTTATTTCTGGGTCATTCACACCGCTATTACCAGCAATTGCTGGAGCCGGTATGATTAAAGGGATTTTAGCTATTCTATTAGCATTAAAACTAGTTTCAGATACTGACCAAATGTATATTATCCTGAACGCAATTGGTGATGGGGCATTCTACTTCCTCCCTATCCTGTTAGCGCTTAGTGTAGCGAAGAAATTCGGCAGTAATATTTACGTAGCGGGTGCTATCGCAACGGCATTGCTACATCCAACAATGACAACGTTATTAACTTCAGGAGATTCAATTTCATTTCTTGGACTACCTGTAACAGCTGTAACGTATTCATCTTCTGTTATTCCGATTCTATTAGCCATTTGGTTAACAACGTATGTTGAAAGAGCAGTAGATAAAATCATCCCAAGTATGTTTAAGCTCGTTTTTGTTCCAACGATTACCTTGCTAATCATGGTTCCAGTCACATTGGTGGCAGTAGGTCCTTTAGGTTCGATTATTGGTAACTGGTTATCATTAGGAATTGGTGCATTATTTGACCACACTGGTATTTTTGCAGGATTAATTTTAGGTGGTACGTTCTCATTAATTATTATGACTGGAATGCATTATGCTTTCACACCAGTTGTCATGAACAACTTAACAACAAATGGTTATGACATCATTCTTCCAGCTATGCTTTCAGCTAACATGGCTCAAGCAGGTGCAACACTTGCTGTTGGTTTACGTTCTAAAAATAAAACATTCAAATCTTTAGCATACAGTACAAGTATGACAGCGTTAATGGGTGTTACAGAGCCCGCTATGTATGGTGTAAATATGCGTTTAAAGAGACCGTTCATTGGGGCATTAATCGGTGGCGCTGTCGGTGGTGCTTTCTATACAGCTGTAGGAGTGAAATACTATATCTTAGGCGGAAACGTTGGTTTACCAGGTCTTACATCCTTTATTGGTGAAACATTCCTATTAGCCGTTCTAGGTGTTCCTATTTCGTTTGTAGCCGGTACAATTGCAACGTTAATTCTTGGATTCGAAGATGTAGAGAATACAAGTTCAAATTCAGAGGCTGTTCCTCAGGAAGATTCTAAAAAAGAAACTGTTTCACAGGAAGGTTCTAATGCAGAAGTAAAAAGGGAAGAATTAGCTAGCCCTATTAAAGGTCAAGTTGTTCCATTAAATGAAGTTCCAGATGCCGTTTTTTCTTCAGAAACGATGGGTAAAGGCGTTGCAATTCTTCCAAGCGAAGGTAAAGTTGTAGCTCCGGCAAATGGTGTCGTCACTACATTATTCGCAACAAAACATGCAATTGGGATCAAGACAGAGCATGGTGCAGAGGTTTTAATTCATGTAGGGATTGATACAGTCCAACTAAATGGAAAACATTTCACTACACATATCGAACAAGATACAACAGTAAAAGCTGGTGATTTATTAGTAGAATTCGATATTGACGCTATTAAGGAAGCTGGATACCCAATTGTAACCCCAGTGATTGTAACAAATTCTGCTGACTATACAGAAGTGATGACAACTGCATCAGGAAATGTAGAAAGAAACGACAAAATCTTAAACTTAAAATAAATAATTCTATCATTTAATGTTATCTAAATTTGGGTTTCGATGTTAGTTCGAAGCCCAGATGATTAAATATATGGAGGGAATATCATGACAAAAAAGACATATAAATTTCCAGAGAATTTTTTATGGGGTGGAGCAACAGCTGCTAACCAATTAGAAGGTGCGTATCTTGAAGGTGGAAAAGGTTTAAACCTAGCAGACGTCATGCCAGGTGGAAAAGTGAGACTAAAGGTGATTGGAGAGCCAGGTTTTGACTTTAAAATTGATAAAGAAAAATATGTGTATCCAAATCATGACGGTATTGATTTCTACCATCGCTATAAAGAGGATATTGCTCTTTTTGCAGAAATGGGCTTTAAAACATATCGTATGAGTATTGCATGGAGCCGTATTTTCCCTAAAGGTGATGAGCTAGAACCAAATGAAGAAGGTTTACATTCTATGACCGTATTTTTGATGAATTGAAGAAGTACAACATTGAACCAGTCGTAACCATTTCTCACTATGAAATTCCATTACATCTTATTACTGAGTATGGTGGCTGGCGTAACCGTCAAGTCATTGAATTTTTCGAGCGTTATGCCATTACTTTATTTAAACGTTATAAAAACAAGGTAAAATACTGGTTAACATTTAACGAAATTAATGGTGCAACACATATGCCAATCTTAGGTCTTGGCTTCTCTCCAGAAAGCGAAGAAACAAAATTACAAGATAGCTTCCAAGGTCTACATCACCAATTCGTGGCAAGTGCACTTGCAGTTAAAGCAGGACACGAAATCATTCCAGGAAGTCAAATTGGTTGTATGCTTGTGTACGTACCAACCTATTCATTTGATTCAAATCCAGCAAATGTTATGCATGCTTTACAAGAACAACGACTATTTAACAACTACTGTGGAGATGTTCAAGTAAGAGGTGCCTACCCTGCATTTGCAAACCGCTTCTTCAAGGAAAATGGAATTAACCTTGATGTACGAGAAGGAGATTTAGACATCCTTAAAGAGGGGACAGTAGACTTCATTTCATTAAGTTATTATATGTCTCGAACAGAGAAAAAAGATAAAACACCTGAGGAAATTGGTCAAGGAAACTTAATCGGTGGTGTAAGAAATCCATTCTTAAGCACATCAGATTGGGGATGGGAAATTGACCCTATTGGATTAAGAATTGGTCTAAACCAATTATATGACCGTTATCAAAAGCCTTTATTCATTGTAGAGAATGGTCTTGGAGCGTATGACAAAGTTGAAGAGGATGGCTCGATTAATGATGATTACCGTATTGATTATCTAAGAAGCCACATTCAAGCAATGGGAGAAGCAATAGAGGATGGAGTCGAATTAATGGGCTTCACACCTTGGGGCTGCATTGACTTAGTTAGTGCTTCTACTGGAGAAATGTCTAAGAGATATGGCTTTATCTATGTCGATAAACACGATGATGGTAGTGGAACATTAGAACGTAAAAAGAAAAAATCGTTCTTCTGGTTTAAAGATGTTATCTCTAGTCAAGGAGAAAAGCTTTAATCCTCCTATCATTTTAACGAATAAAATAAACTGTGTAAGTAAGGAATGCGATGATTTCTTACTTTACACAGTTTTTTTGTTGAAAGAATAAAGATTACAAAGATAATCTTTTTATATCTTTCTATTACTTTAATAAACTATCTTCATTCCAAACTTCATCTAATGTATTTTTGAACAGGAGATCAAGATCAGGTGTAAAATCTGGTAACTCGATTTGAAGTGTATTTGTATATTCTCTTAGTCTTGAGATTTCCTCATTTAAAAACTCGTTAATGACCTCAATTTTCGGTTCAAAATCAAGCTCTTCTCCGTTAATTTTCCTTTTTAATAACGTTTGAATCTCTTTCTTTATTTCCCCTTCAGGTAATATGTCATTTAATAATTTCGGAAATTCTAATGGAGGAAACTCATCGTATTTTTCAATCCATCTAGCTGCTAATACCGGTCTAAGAACATAAAAATACTTTTTAATTCTTACTTTATCTCCCTGTAAGTATTCACGAAAATTATTGCTTGCCATATTCAAATAATGATGTAAACAGGAATGAGGAGCAAAAATCGTTTTACTTAGCTCCTTCATCTGGTCAATCGTCGAATAAGCCTTGTAATACACAATCCCCGAGCGAAGCCATTCCATTAATGGTGGATTCGATTTTCTAAATAATCTTAATGCCTTTGTAAGCTCCCAACCAGATATATCTAACAGGTCGTTTATCGGTAATTCAATCACATCTCGTTTTTTCCCAATCCCCATTTGGTCAATCGTCAGATACTCTTCCTTTTTATGCACATAAATAAAGCGAACATCATAATCACTATCCTTTGATGGAAATTCCCACGCCCTGCTTCCTGATTCAACAGCATACAGAATCTTTACATGATAATCTTCTTCTATTTTTAATAATGATTTTAAAATGGTTTCTTTCAAAGCTATTACCTCAGTTCTCATATCCTATTTATTGGATACGTTAATTTGTATAAAATGGTATTAGAAATTGGTGAATAATTCAACAAATTTTTGTTCGAGTATTAGTCACTATATATGTTTAACTGTTACTAATTAAAGGAGGTATTGAAGGCGATGAATGACAAGTCAAATGTAAAACCTAGAAGTGACAAAGAGCTTCAAAAGGTCACGGTTGGAGAAATGAAACCTCACAATGCGCCAATTACACTAAAGGATTACGACCCACATTGGCCAGTGCTATTCGAACGAGAGGCTAAGCGTATTCGCTCTATACTTGGAAAGAAAGCATTGCAGGTGGAACACGTCGGTTCAACCTCAGTACCGGGACTATGTGCCAAGCCAATCATTGACATGCTGCTTATCGTGACGGATTCTGGAGATGAGGCGAGCTATGTTCCTGATTTAGAGGAAGCTGGATACACCCTACGTATTCGGGAGCCAGAATGGTTTGAGCACCGACTTTTCAAAGGGCCAGATACAGATATCAATTTACATGTATTTAGTAAAGATGTCTCAGAGGTCGATACAATGCTGCGCTTTCGTAATTGGCTGAGGACTAACGAATCTGATCGAGACAATTATGCAAACACCAAGCGTAACCTGGCACAGCGCGAATGGAAACATGTACAGCACTATGCAGATGCAAAAAGCACAATAGTCCAGGAAATTATGGAACGAGCGAATGCTGCAGAATAAAGAGGTGAACGACTTACCTTTATTTGTATTAACTAAAAAGGGACGGTAGTTTACCGTCTTGTTTTACTTATGTTTCAGTTTATCTATTGTTCCCTAGCCTGATTTTCTATTCATCTTAAATTCAATAAATAATACAGGAATTACAATTAATACAAAAAGAATATTTAATCCAATGTTATACATTTGTTCAATTTGGAAAAATGATTTTCCTAACATGAATAAAATTGCAAGAATATAAATTAGTTTGGCGTACTTAGCGATAAACTTCATATTAGAGCCCCCATATTCTCTTTGAACGACTTAAATATTTAAACTTTCATTTATTTATCTCTAAAAGCTCTTGAAACTGATTACTGGAAATCGGTAATTTATTTTCCACTACAAAGTCGAAGTATTCCTTAAATCCCTTTCGAATTGCTAGCTCAAATTTTACTTTTTCAACTTCCATACTTTCTACAGTGAAGGGTATACGATGTAGTAATTCATCTTTATCATTAAAAGTATGTTGTAAATCTTGATATTCAAGTCGGTAACCGAATGGTGTCTCGATAATAAAAAGGCTACGCATACCGTCAAGAAAGCAAATCTCTGCTATACCTTTGCTATTCATAATCTTCTTAAAAGAAATGAGATCAAGCCATAAGTCTGACAAACTAGTTGTTTCCTCCGCAAAAAATAGCTCTCCGTTTATATAGAAGGATACTAGTCCATCAAAATACGTATTATCTGCCTGACTTGCGATATTTTGCATTGCAGAGTCTACTACTGTATCGTCATTCAAAGAAATATAGTTACCAAAAAACGCCATTCCTGTTCTTTCAGCAAATTAGTTGGAGTCTGTATAGTTTTATTTTCACCTCATGGTATTACAGGAGATTTAAAAAGTTGTTCAATCTCTTCTCGATTATATTCGGGAATCCAATCATTGTATTTCGTATATAATGGGCAAATGGTTTCTTTTGTTTTTGAAATAACTTCACAACCACGATCATCATAAATGAAAAATATAATATTTTTTGAAATATTTATGAAGAAAACATCTGGATAAAAAAGTCCTTCGCTAAAACCAAATTTAGGTTTAAATGGAAAATCCTCGTTACAAGCTGCTCTAATTAGTAATGGATAATTTATATCTGATTTTCTGCACTTTAAGTAAAACTGTGATGTAAAATATTCATCCCGCTCTTCCTCATCATCGTAAAGGAATGGCAAAGTTTGTGTCTTTACATTATATTTTAATGCTTTATTTTTTAGGTGCCGTTCAAAGACCTTTATTTTATTTGATCTCGTATTTCTTTTGTTACGATAAACGTTCGTAACAAGGAAAATTTCATCCTGCTCAGAAAACAGATAGCTGAAAAGAGCCATTGCCTGACTATAAACCATTTCAAACAATTCGAGATTAAGCCTTCCATCTTCCTTAAACTGATATAGATCTCTCCCTAGTTCAAAATGAAGACCTATGTTCCATTGATTATAAAGGCTTGGTACCAAATCGAGACCTGGAAAAGTAGTTTGTAGGTATTCCTTTAATTCCATAATTGTTAACCCCTAAAAATCACCATCCCTTACGATTACATAAAGAAGTAATATGTGCCAAATGATGTCGACCGTGCCAAGAATAGATGCCAATATTCTTACCTACAGTAACTTCTCCTGAATCTGGATGAATAAATGTCTTTTTTAAATCTTCAGAGCTTAGGCTACGTAGTAGTTTAGTCCAACGAATGTGTAATGCTTCGAGCAAGTTTAAGGAAATCGTAATTGGTAGCTCATTATCGGGATATTCCGCCCATTTCACTTCATCATATGGCTTGATAACAGGTGTTTCTTCGCTAAGAGCCAATTTAAACCTCACATAGGCATTTATATGGCTATCCGCAAGGTGATGCACCACTTGGCGGACTGTCCATCCTTCTGTTCGATAAGGTGTATCAAGCTGCTCCTCGCTTAAACCCTTTACAGCTTCTCGTAATAATCTAGGCAACATTTCAATATCATTTATCCAAGCATTCGTAACATCAACAGTTATTTCATCATGAAATTCAAATTTTCCGATTGGGTATCTATTGTCCAATTGAAATTCCTCCTTTAAATTCTTCAACAACATACTTGTATTTAACCATTCAGCTCTAATAGTTGATTTAAAAAGCAATGCTTCTTAGTTAGAGCACATGTTAACTCAATTCGTTTATTTGATAAAATTGTTTATTAGCTGATCTGTTGTAAGTACTGTTGCAAATTCATCGTGCAATGTAGCTAAAGATAGATTATGAATTGTATTTGGGTCATAATATGTCTCATTTTGATCCTTTAAACCGAAGGCTGCTGTTGCATCAGAAATCAAGTATGTATCAAATCCTAAATTACCACTCATTCTAGTCGTTGTTGATACACAATGAGGTGTGGTCAAACCAGTTATGACAACTGTTGTAATGTCTTTTTCTTTTAAAAACTCTTCTAAATTGGTATGAATAAAGCTACTATTTACCTTCTTCGTTATAATTACTTCTTCATCAATTGGTTGAACTATTTCTTTTATAGCAAACCCCTTATTCTTCGGATAGAATAAAGAATGCGGATTATCGGAAGTGTGCTGTATGTGTATGACTGTCCATCCTTTTTCTCTCCATAATTGCAGAATCCTCCTAATGTTTTCTTCCGCATTTGGGTTATTTCGCTCTCCCCATTTGTTGTCATCAAAAGCTTTTTGTACATCGACTATTATTAGAGCTCTATTCTTATCCATTTGTTCCTCCCTAAGTTGAATGATCTATATTTTACTATATTTTTAGATTCAGACTTTATTATTTGTACTATCGCTATTGTTGTAGAATCATATCTAATCAATCTCTTCCAAACAATTGATCCGCTAGCTAAAAATTTTCAGAACCTGCCCTCACAACATATGGTATAATTACCCAAAACAAAGGGAGTTTTTTTATGTGGATTGATCTTTTTACGATTGCCCCATTGATAGTAATACTCTTTAACATTGCCGTTATTGCGTTTGTTATCTGGTATCTATTACGATTTTTAAAATTACAGCGGGAAAGGAATACTATTCTTAAATCTATTTCTGAAAAGCTTGATTCGCTAAAAAAGTAGATCGTGGAGCACACCTCCTGCTTCGACAGGAAAAATAAAAATGCTTTGCTCCTATCATGATGCAAAGCACTGAAATAGTAGTATATCTTTTAATCATTCAAATGATAGATAAGCTGGACAACACCAGAGGAAAACGTTCTTGTTTTAACCAAATGTAAATCAAGCTTCTGTTTTACATCGACAAACAATGGTTTTCCTTTGCCTAAAACAACTGGGTGAACAGATAATCTAAATTCATCAACAAGTCCTAAATCGATAAACGTAGTAATAAGGCTTGAACCACCATATAGCCAGATGTCCTTACCTGGGGTATTTTTTATTTTATTTACCACCTCAAGAATATGATCGTTTACAAAAATAGCTTTATTGTCAGTCCCTTTTTGCGTTCTCGAAAAAACATATTTTTGTTTACGATGAACGATTTCCCACATTTCTTTTTCAGCAACTGTAGCTTCAATTCCCGGTGTATATTGTCCCCATAAATCGTAGCTTTTTCTCCCATAAAGTATCGTATCAATTTGATTTAAGAAATGGATAAACCCCATCTCATCGTCCATTATACACCAATCAACTTCGCCATTTTCCCCTTCAATAAAACCATCCAATGTTACTGCTAAATCCAAAATGACTCTTCTTTGGTTACCGTTATCGGACATTATTTTTCCTCCAATTTATTTACATTAATTGTTTCTCAAAGCAATCAACAACCTTCTCTCGCCAATTACTAGTACCATAAAATTTAAACCCTAATGACTTCCAAAACGTTAAAGCAATTAAATTATCTTGTAAGACTCCGATCCGAACGTTTTTAAACTGTCGCTGTTTTAATTTCTCCTCAAATGCTCCATAAACCCTTTTCCCATATCCTAATGAATGATACGAACCATTAATCATAAGCAAGCCTAGCCACGGTTTGTTGTCTTTCGGATTATTTTCTAAAAAGTCTACAATTCCAATGTACCGATTATCTTCAACTACTAGGAAACTTTCACTAACTGAATTTAGAAGATCATTACTTACTTCTGATAAGGATCTTATAGGATTGCCATTTTCTAAAACATTATAGTCTGGATTTGAATTCACTATTTCTAAAGCTATTTGTATTGAGTTTTCTGTTATAGGTTCAAATATCATTATGTTTATTCACTCCATTACTTTTATAGAGTCACTAAAAACTTTTTTGTTTATTTGATATTGAGGTATTTGAACAAATTACTTATTTTCTAATCCGCTCACCATAGACAATATGCCAATGTAAATGTTTTGTATCTTGGTAGGAACCTAGGTTAGTGATGATTTTACATGCCCCATATTCATTTGTTATTTGGACTGCAACTTCCCTTATAACGCTTATTAACTCATTCATTACGAAACTATCTTCCTCGTTTACATCAACAAAAGATGAAATATGCTTTTTAGGTATTGCAACGATATGCACTTCATAAAATGGACGTGTATGATAATAGGCAAGTACATTTTCCGTTTCCTTCACTTTTTTTACGTTCGTTTTCCCGCTTAATATTTCATCACAATAAAAGTCATTATTCATTGAAAACCTCCTTAAAATACAAGCTTCTCTACTTATCTTTTAATTCCTGCTTCTAATAACCATTTCCAATTGTGAAACAACAAAAAAGCTCTACTCTTAATTGGAGTAAAGCAATTTAAATTTATGGGTTACCCCTCTACAATCGTTAATTCCAAAAATTCATCTGTTTCTACAAAACCAAACTTTTTATACACTGGCCTGCCCATCGTTGAAGCTTCAAGCCATATTTTTGAAACACCTGTAATACTAGCTTCATCAACTAATTTAGATAAGATCTTTGTTGCGATTCCTTGCCCGCGATAATTCTCATTTGTGTACATATTTGATATATAAGCCTTTTTCCCAGACTTATTCGCATAACTCGGTGGGAATTCATAAAATATGACTGCACCGCAGGCAATTATTTCATCATTGTCTTCCGCTAACCATTGAATTAACGTACCATCACTTAGTTTATTTTTAAAGAAAAGAGACAGCTCCATATCAATATTTATACTTGCTTCTATTCCTTCAGCAGCAAGTTGCTTTTTCCTTAACTCAACTAATTTCTCGATGTCATCAATATTCGCCTTACGATAGTTCAACTTCTACTCACTCCTATTCTATGGATTGCATTATTTTCCATCATTGTACACCAAAGGATGGAATTTCACTAAAGATAAATAAGAAAAGCGCAAGCACCTTGATCAGCCTCGGGCAAATAAGGCCATTTGGAATAGAAGGCGTTCTTTGCCTTCAATTCCAAATTGACTAGACCCTAGAGGGGCTAGGCGCTGGAGCTAGACACTAAAACTAAGTTCAAAATGTTATACTTTCTTACCTTGTAAAAAAGGCGTCACCACTTATCGCAGTAACGCTCATTCCTTCTTAAACTAGCCTTCTAAACTATTCTTTATTTCAATATTTCACAATCATCCTTTTTGTTAGTTGACGAATGATCCAACAAACAATACCAAGTGCCACCAAAACGCCGATAACCGAAAGAATGACTGGAACGTCAAGTGTTTCCGCAAAGCTTGGGACAGGGAGCCCTAAGCTAATCGATAATAGCAAGTCCTCTACATAAACTAGAATAAACGCTAATATAATTGAAACAATCCCAAAGAGTCCCAATCTGCTAAAGGCAGCACCAATTAACCACCCTGCAACATAGTAAGTGAAAATATTTAACGCAAAGATAAGGATTGATAATAACCAATTCGTTCCAAGGTCTACATAAGGGGTAAATATGACGGAAATAACTAGTTCAGCCACCAAATTTTCTTCATCAGCACCGTTATTACCGTTAAAGGGCGCTATGCTTGGTAGTAGATTCACTAGCTTTAAGATTATCTCCAGTAAGCTTGACACAATCGCACTAACAACTGGAATTGCAAGTGCCACTCCGATTGTTCCAATAAGCGTCCCTTTGAAATAGTCTTTTCGCGTTACACCATTGCTAACAAAGTGAGGCAAAAATGCAATGGCTGAAACAATCCCTATTACAAGCATAAAGATATTCGACGCAACAAATGTAACGTCAAAATAAGAGCTTTGCTCAGAACCATTAAAAAGCGCATATATAATTTTTACAATTTGAATGATAAACACAACACTCAAAAAGTTAAATGCCCATACCCACTGAGTTAAAAACATATCTGTTGTTACTTTTAAGTAGATTCGTGGCTGATTCATCTTATTCCTCCCCTTCTGTTAAATGAATAAATAGATCTTGAAGTGAAATAGGTCCCAATTCCAGCCCGTTAGCTTGAGCGGCTTTACGCTCAGCCTCACTAATTTCACCATAAATCATAACCGACTTTGTATTACCTAATTGCTTTGTATTCAATTGCTTCTTTGCTTGAACAAATGCATCAACAGTTTCTGCTGCCCCCGTAATTGAAGTTCCTTTCGTGACAACTGTTTCATAATCCTCGTGCAGAATAAGCTCTCCTTTATTTAAGAACAACACCTCATCAAACAAATGCTCCATTTCTGATACAAGATGTGTAGAGAGAATCATCATTCGTGGATGCTCTAATTGATCCTCTAACAATTGCTGATAAAAAATCTCTCTAGTCGGAGCGTCCATTCCATTGTATGCTTCATCAAAAATAGTAATCGGTGTACGACTTGCTAAACCTATCGTGACATTAACAGCAGATTGCATTCCTTTTGAAAATTCTTTTATTGGCTTATTCATTTGTAATTTGAATTTTTCAACAAGATGATTAGCATAATCCATATCAAAATTTGGTCGATAGCGGCTAATACTTTCCAAATAATTTTTCAAACTATCGGATTCATCTTTATAATCTTTATTAAAGATAAAATTCACTTGTTGCATAATTCGCGCATTTTCAAATGGATTTTCCCCAGCAATTTTAACTGTTCCGCTTGTTGGTTCCCGGAATGAAGCAAACAAAGAGAGCAACGATGTTTTTCCGGCACCATTTCTTCCGATTAATCCATATATTTTATTTTCATTTAACTGAAAGCTCAAATCTTTAAGCGCATAGCTGTTTCCAAATTGTAAAGATAGATTTTTTACCTCTAATGACATTGACATTCTATTCACTTCCCTTGCACTTTTTTATTAAATCAAATAATTCCTGAGTACTGATTCCTAGCTTCTCAGCTTCTTGAACGATGCCAACGACATAATTATCTAAAAAAGCATCTTTCCTTTTTTGTATCAGCTTCTCTCTTGCACCTTCTGCAACAAACATCCCAATCCCTCGCTTCTTGAATAAAATACCTTCCTCCACTAATTGATTGACTCCCTTTGATACGGTGGCATGGTTAATCTTATAAAAGCTAACTAACTGATTAGTTGAAGGAGCTTGTTCCCCCTCCTTTAGTTGTTGGTTTACAATTTGATCTTCAATTTTTTCGCGGATTTGTAAATAAATTGGTTTATCTTGATCAAATAACTTGCTCAATGTTATCACCACTTTTCTTCTTCAGTTAACAGCCTTATCAGCTTACAATAAATCGTGTTTGCTATATGGTTATATACTTATGTGTATAACCATATCACCGTATAACTTGTATTGTCAATAAAAAAAGCTAAGGAAACGAAAAATGGTTTCCTTAGCTTCTAATCAATTACTGTTAGTTCTAAACCTAACGTACGGAGTTTTAGTTATAAATAATCTGTTCCATGTGTTCCATTAGAGTTGATGCCATTTTGCGAGATAACTTCTCCTAGCTTTTCATCTTGAATATTTTCATCGGCTGGAGTCATTCCAGACTTTCGTTCAAGATAAACAGCAATACCACCGATAATAACGACAGGGATAAAGATATATAACCAAATCATACTAACACCTCCATATGATAGCTTATGTATATCATATCATTTATTTTTACTTTTTTTACAATCATTTTAATTTTTTGGAAAAGAATTGTTCTTTAATTTATATAAAAAGGTTTTTAATCCAATCACGGTCAGACACATGTAACAAGCTCATAACTTTGGACGCAACCTGTTCAAAATCCTCTTCATCCTTTGCGTTCTCATAGTTAAACCAGGTCTCATTGTGGTCTTTTTTATTTTCTCTCAGTCTATATCTTTCATCCACATCATGTGCAGTCACTTTGTTTGCCGGCACTTTCTCTCCCCAGCTCATCGTTACTCCATCCTTTGGACAAATCGCTAATTCTACAACAAAGGATCCACCATAACGATTAAATTGAAACGTAATTAAGTCCATATTCTCTTCATTTTGTCTTCTATAGTGTGGAAATGAACCTTTAAAGCCTTGCTCTCTTAAATAGGGAACGACAATCTTTTTTAATGCTTTTATCATCACTAAACGTTCTTTTGCAGCCATTTTGCCTACCTCTCCAATCACGATATAAGATTGTTTAATAGCCAACGGATTACTTCTCCTCTATGATGTAAGAAAAAGAGACATTCCTCCAAACCCAGCCACGGAAAAATTCTTCTACCGCTTTTTTTGTTGCTTCTTCGTCCATATTCTCGTAAATACCTATATCTTTTAGATTGAACGTTTCATTTACGTATTTAGTACTAAAAAGAAAAAGTAACAGCTTTCCCCATTCACTTTCCTCCTATTGCCTTAAAATTTTATTTTAATATACATATCTCACTTTTAGCAGATAGCTTCCGATTTCCTATCATCTATCTATCATAACAAGCGATTGGTGTTTTTTGGATAATCAAATATAGAATGTGGAATTATTAGTAGGATTTTTGAATAAGAAAAAAGCCGCCTAATTTGGCAGCTGAACAATTTTATGGCTTTTCCATGTCCTTAATATCTGAGATAGCCGTAGTTATGTGACAAGTTGGATTTAAGGGCGCCCCGTCACAATTCGCAATATTAAATCAACTTCCGGCATTTGGTACGCCTCGTCGATGTGAATATTTAATGTCATAAGTGCTGTTAAAACTGTAAAATACGCAGAAATCAGTTGTCTAGGGTCACCTAAGGCAAACTCACCTAATTTTTGCCCTTCTACAAATAATGGCTCCCACGTATCTACAATATAAGATTCCATTGAATACTCTGCTATTAGCTGCTTGGCCTTCTCAGGGACGCCTTCCGCAGTACGAGCTTGATGAATAAGCATGAAATACTGCTGACCTTCATGAAATAGCTGGGTAATTTCCCTCAATTTTTCTAGAGGTGTTCCAGATAATGAATAGACGCTTTTCAATCCATCCTTTGATTCCTGAATTGCCCGCTCCACAAGGTGGAGAAAAAGCTCATCTTTGGATTTAAAATAGTGATACAGAAGACCTTGACTAATACCAGCTTCAATCGCAATCATACTTAGTTTAGTTCCAGTAATACCGCGTCTGGAAAAGATTTTAATCGCTGATTGTATAATTTGTTCTTTCCGTTCATCACGAATATGTTGCAACTGTTCCTCATTCATTGGTGACAAGATGTTTTGCTCCTTTCCTAATTGTCTTATTGCTCCGGTGGAAACGGAATAAATGATGCTTTAGAGAAAGAAGGAATTTGTTTCAACTGCTCTTTCAGTGATAGACTTTTCTCTTGTAATAATGCTGAGATTTTTTCGTAATCCATCTTAGATGAAGCTGCAAGGACGGAGCTTGCCAAATGATCATTAAATAGAATATGTGGTGAGAATAGTAATGAATTTACACCCCAGTATAATAAAAAGCTTTCCACATCGTTGCTAGATACCGTCTGTTTTAGTAGCAAATCCAAGTATTCCTGTGCAAAGTCAATACCTTCCAAAGGCTGTCCGTGATATTCCACTCCTGACCATTGCAAGTCATATACGCACATCAGCCACCAAGCAGGCTCCAGAACATCTTGTAGTCCTTGAAGCACGCGCTGTTCGAAATGGGGCTGAGGGTTTCTTAGCTGCTCTTTTAAATAAAGTTCCAGCTGCTCCACTTCGATTGCAGCCATCGTCATTCCTAATCCGTAGATAGGATCGAAATTACAGAGTGCATCTCCTATAACGAGCAGTCCGGATGGCCAATCCTTCATCTGTTCAAAATGATGCCGGTACAATTCACTTATCCTATATCCTCTTGGAGAAGTAATTGGTTCAAGACCTTCTATGATACCAGCTATAAGTGGATCAGAAAGCTGTGGAATACTTTTTTCAAATTCCTCAGGATTGGTAGGAGGAAATTGTCCACCAACTCCCCAAAGCAACATTTCTGCTGTATTATTCTCAACTATAGAGAATACACCTGTGAATTCCTTGTTTGTTGGATTGCCATCGACCCGAATCACATCCCATTTTTCTGTGATTTGCTCATGGACGTGATAGTGACGAGTGCTATATCCAAGTGAGGCTTTCAATTTGTCAGGGATATGTGTAGTATAACCAAGTTCTTCTAGCCATGTCACTAGTTTTGAGGAACTTCCGCTGGCATCCAATATCAGATTAGCTGTTATCATCTTCTGTTGTCGAGATTCCCTAAAGTCTCGTAATAAAACCCCAGTAACTGATGTTTTCTGGAAATTTGTCTTTAATCCAATTACTTCATGTTTGGTAAGAAATTTTACGTTCTTCATTTCCTTAACACGTTTACGTATCACCCACTCCAATAACGCTCTGCTAAACGTAGCATCCTTTTCCGGGATAGGCATAGAGATGCTTCCAAAGGAATAGGAAAAATGAGCGATTTTATTTAATGATGAAGGAGCCCCCGATGCTAGTAATTCATCGTTTAATCCGGGAAATAGACGCTCCATAATCATCCTGCCCCTTGGTGTAAGACGATGGGGCTGAAAACTTTGCGGTACTCCCAAACGGTTTTTTGCCTGTTCAGGAAAATCATCCTTGTCTACGATCACAACTTCTTTGTAAAACTCTGCAAGCATTTTAGCAGCCAATAATCCGGCAATCCCACCTCCGATAATAACCGCTCGATCCAAATTTCCCTTTGAAGCCGTAAAATTCTCTTGATTCATATAATCCCTTCCCTTCGATTATGACAAAGTCATCTTTAAAATAGGTTGATTGAATCAATCATTCAATTCTAAAATAATCGACTTGAGATTTTTTGTCAATCAGTAAATGCGCATAATTTGAAGCATCCTTTGTACTATATAGTCCCTTCAGCTGCTTAACCTATGATTATATCTCTCCAATTAATAGTTTATAAGTATGTGTTCCTACGTTAACCCGCTTCCAATCGTGAAGCAAGAGAATTGGTTTATGCCTTCAAAGCATTAAAACACCAAACGTCTGGTTGTTCAAAATGGAAAATCCTTCAAATATACTCCTGCTTTTTAAACAATTAATGTGAAATTTATTGTATAGTTGCGATACATTTCTAATATGAATAACAAAGGAAAATAACCTACGATAGTCGGTTATCTACTTTTTGATCTCGCCCTTACATTTACTTATTAGAACTTAATAAAAATAGACTATCAGATCCGTAGATTAAGTGAGCTAAAGAAACAGAATAGAATTCATTCATATTTTGTTCTATAGTGCATTCACCGTTTAATAAATCGTTTGTAATTAAGCAAATCGTCAGTCCAAATTATGATGAAAAACAACCGCAAACTCTACTTCATATCTTTTGGATGTAGAGTTTAGGTCCATATACATTTTATTCTTTCAAAATCGGAGGGAATTTTATGGAACCATTCATTACATTGATTATCGTAACACTTGGGATACTCATTGCAGGGAGATTTGGGGTCAAACGTTTACAGCCATGGACAGTTGCCCTTCGTGGTGGGGTTGCAGCTATGTTTCTATTAACTGGTGTTGTTCACTTTGTCTATATGCGTGCTGAACTAATTAACATGGTTCCCCCTTCCTTGCCGAATCCTGACCTACTCGTAACAATTACTGGTTTACTAGAAATAGCTGGTGCTATAGGACTGCTATGGAAGCCAACCGTTCCATGGGCATCTGCTGGATTAACAGCACTGCTTATCGTCATGTTTCCAGCTAATATTTATTTAGCTCTTGAAGGTTCGGCAATTGAACCTTTTGATGCTTTAATTCCGAGAACCATTTTACAACTATTTTTCCTTTCTGCAACAATAACTATTTTAGTAACAAATGTGTACATTCGAGCTATTGAAAAGAATAATCAGCAATAGTTCAGATAGAATGTTAAACAGTTTTTAAAGAGGCTGGCTCAAAACCAAAGGGTCTGACCCCTCAAACACAATATAAACTAATGATGAGGTTAGTCTACTATATATCGGTGTTTGTTGGAGGGGTCAGACCCCCTTTTGAGTCACCCTCAACTGTTAACAATCCTTGCAGCTAAAAAAGTCTCTACATCAGAGATAAAAATATGCTGAACTATCTATCAATACTAAATCTTAATCCAATCAATCCACTCAAAATCGTAATTCCTTATTTCACATAATGCTTTTTAAAATCAGGATAGATTGAAAATTTGCGTCGTAAATGAACGAGATTCTTTCCAAAGCTTTCCTCAAGTAGTTCTCTATGCTTCTCCATGATTTCCATGAGATATAAATCATGAATCATCACTTCTGTAATTGGCATAACTAACCCTACGTGCATCGTCCATGCGGCACGGCTATCCTCGCCTAGCGAGACGATGCCTGCTACTACCTCTGAATCATCGCCGCTAATCACAATCCAACGTCCGCCATACTCTTCTGTAATTTCATCGCCCATATAATGAAGGTAAACATTCGCAAAATCAGAGACAATTTCTCCATAAGCAATAACTGTTACATTGACGCCTCTATTTGCTGCTTGTCTTAGCTCAGACTCCAATTCTTCAAATTCTTCTTTCCAAACCTCTAAAAGAATTCTTTTTGTTGCTTTTGATATACATGCCTTAACTTTATCGAGGATCTCATTCCGTCCCATGATATTCCAAATGTTTTCACGGTCATTTGCAGAGCTCTCAAATTCCGCTAATGATTTTTCTGCTAGTTCAAAATTCTTTTCTGCCTTTATTCGGCGATTTTTAATGAGCTCCTTAGCGGGAACTGGGGTGTATTGTGGTGTATTTCCAGGACTAACAAGAATATCCCCACGCATGGCGAGACTATCCAAAACCTCATATATTTTTGAACGTGGTACACCAGAATTTTTTGCTACTGCATATCCAGTTAATGGCGCTTCTTCTAATAAGGTAAGATACGCTTTTGCTTCATATTCGGTAAAATTTAAATTCTTTAATATGTCGAAAATATTTTCTTTCATAGTCCCTCCAACATTTAGTCGCTACCTTAGTAACTAATATTTTATCAAATCTGTTGATTATTTCCAAAGGCTTCTGATATACTCATTAAGTAGTTACTAAGGTAGTCACTATTTAAAGATGAAAGGGAGAAGCAATATGGATAGCTTACTTACATACATTTCAATTGCTGCAATGATGGTCGTGATTCCAGGTGCAGATACGATGCTCCTTGTGAAAAATACGCTAAGCTATGGACGAAAAGCCGGACGATATACGGTTCTCGGAATGGCAACAGGCCTTTCCTTTTGGACGCTTATTGCGATTCTCGGATTATCTGTTGTTATTGCAAAGTCTGTCATCCTTTTCAGCACAATTAAATATTTGGGTGCTGCATACTTAATTTATTTAGGGATAAAAAGCTTCTTTGCCAAAAGCATGTTTACATTAGAGGAAATTCAGGCACAAGCAAATGCACCTTCTCATTCTTCAAATCGCCATCATAAAGAATCCTTTATGCAAGCGTTACTTAGTAATGTTCTTAATCCAAAAACCGTTTTGGTTTATATAACGATCATGCCTCAATTTATTGATTTGAATAGAAATGTCGATCAGCAATTAATAATGTTAGCAGCAATCCTAACTTTACTCGCAGTAGCGTGGTTTCTCACCCTTGTTTATGTAATTGATTACGCAAAAAGATGGTTAAATAACTCTAAATTCCAGAAGGTATTCCAAAAATCAACAGGATTAATTTTAGTTGGTTTTGGCGTTAAAACAGGAATTTAAATAAATTCACGAACAAACTAAGCTTACTTTTCACTGTTCAGGCAACTGAACAGTTTTTCTTTTTCATCCTCAATTTGTTTAACTGTGGAATCAAATCATTTATTTAACACATCCTTTTCTTAAAATTTAAATTCACGGTTATTGAATGGTTTACCTGCAAATAATAAGGTTGTTAAACAAGAATTTGAGGAGGAATCGTATGGAACAGGATCAAAAGGCTAAACAGAATTTGGATTCAATCATGAAACCAGATTTTGCTGGAACTGATATGCAAAAAGTAAAACAAGAAATTCAAAAGGATGTTAGCGAAGGTCAAGGGGCAATGACTTCCCGAGAGGCTGGAGCAATGCGTGATTAAAAAACCACTCTGAGTGGTTTTTTATTTTGTGGTTCAAATTTAACAAAAAGAGTATAATAACTCCTTCACTTAATTATTTGGTGGTAATTCCTAATAACTTCATTTGATTTTTGCAACTGTTAATCCACTAATCTATATAAGACTTGCCGAA
The DNA here is from genome assembly GCF_052044855.1 of Metabacillus sp. 22489. Lineage (NCBI taxonomy): Bacteria > Bacillati > Bacillota > Bacilli > Caryophanales > Bacillaceae > Metabacillus > Metabacillus sp. 22489. Next base: position 20,302 of record NZ_JBQENT010000033.1, on the reverse strand, counting down.
TTTAAACGATATATTAAGTAGATTGTATATGGAGTTACTAAAATAATTGCTGTATATAGACCAGGTGTATATGTTTTCAATAATAACGACTGTAACACATGTGCTATATTATGTAGTAATACAAATATTAGGAAAGATAAAAACAACATAGAACTCCAAGAGCTTTCTAAATATTGTACTTTGACAAAAGTAATAATAGACATTGTTAAAAAGATAAACACATCTCTCTTTGCAAAGGAATAAGAATTTACATTCCAAAAATCCCAAATCCTATTATTTATCCACTTGTTTTCTTTTCGAATAATATTCTCTGTTCTTTTTGCCCATTTTTCTACAGCAATTATTTCCTCAAAATCATGTAACATAAAAACAATAACAAATAACCAAATTGCATTATAAAGTTCAAGCTGTATCATTGATGACCTCTTTTCTTCATTTATGGGATTTTCATAGAAATTGTCACTGGATTAATATACTGCAATTTTTTTATTAAATCCGGAGATTCATAACTATCTATAGCTAAATAAAATAATCATAATAGTAAAAGATAGTCAAACATAAGCTCATCACAATAAATAAGATCAATCCTAAAGTAATTGGAGATAAACGAAATTGAAACAATTTTATTCTTTCACTGTCCTGTCCCGTTTCTCCTTTTACTCCTGCATTATATTGGTTATTGCTTTGAGTAGAGGAATATAAAAATAACCAAAGTATCGCAAAAATCACTACTCCACCTAAAAATAAAATCTCCATTAGGTTCCATTTAAAAATGATAGAAAGAATCCATAACAATCCTGTTTCTATTAACATTGTTAAAACGACTATTAATGTCTTTTTCAAATTTATCCCCCCTTATACTATATTTGATATACGAATTACTTATAAATAAGTTCCATTTATTCCATATAAAACCAGAATAGAACAAAAAATAGTACTCCATAACAATATCTAATAGCTTCGTTGTTTCATCTATAAATCAATAAAAACGTTACCATTATTGCGGTAACGTCCCAACACAACTTCTCTGCTTACTAACCCTTCTTATTTAAACGGAATTATCATATTTATTCCTCAGGATAAATATACATATCAAAATTTATCGTTGTACCTGTTAAATAGCAAAACTCTATAATTTCCTCATTAAGATATATTTGAGGTTGTTCTTCTCCATAAATACTGGGAACTACCATAATTTCAAAATTCACATCATATTGCTCTTTTATAGATTTTAATACTGATATTTTATTTTTCAGTTTTTTTATTGTGTCCAAGCATTGCGCTTCAACATCTAACCTATCTATAACTGATTTTTCTGCATTCCAAGAAGAAAATAGATACTCTGATCCATCCTTTCTTTTATCACCTTTTTTCCAACAGCTAAAAGGCTGTATTCCAAGTGCATTTGATATATCGTCAGGATTAAAAATACCTCTTTTATTCCCAACTAAACCTCTTCTTCCTATCTTTCCGTTACTCTCTATTCCAAAATATGTGTAAGAATTTGTTTTATCCAATTTTATATACACCTTCCAATACAATTAAGAACCGTAATCAATTCTAAAAGACTTTCATTCAATAAAATGAAAGCTTTAAAGTCTCCTCTTCGCTAACCTACACTGACTTGATGAATAACATTACATTGGTAGATAACCTTTTGTTAAGTAAATATAGCCTATTACAGGAATAATACTAAAAACCATTATTAAATTACTTAAAGCTAGTAATCTATTATTTGATAAATACCCTAAATACATGCCAATTAAATTAATAATCGTCGTTAGTATCCCAAATGGTACTTGGATGTTAATAACTAAATAGGGAACCCACGAAAAAACACCCAAGATTAATAGGGTAAAGGACAACCAAAAGTATATTCTTCTTTTTTGAAGGCCAAAGTCCATCGTTCAAAACACCCTTTACTTATTACGAAATAACTTGCACACACTAATTGAGCATAAGTAAAAAACTAAAAAGTTAAAGTTTAAATTTACATCCTATAAAGAGACCGTTTCAAGCCGAAATAACTGTCTTTTTGTTATCAAGAGGGGTTGAAATTAGCTTTTTATAAATGTTAAATACGAGAATTCCAAGTACTCCACCTGCTGTATTTAATAGTACATCATCTACATCAATTGCTCTGACTCCTCCTTCAGAATACATATATCCAGACGTGCTAAAATTTATAAAGAACTGAAATGTCTCAATGAACAATGTTGTTAAGAGTATGGTCAAAGCAACTTTAACTTTGTTAGTTAAAATTTTTAACGATAGTAAGGCAAATGCCAATGGTGATAACAAAAATAAATTTCCTACAGTTTGAATTACGGTCACAGGGGCGACTAAAGAACCAAACAGGTTATTATGTATTGTTTTAAATGGGCTTAAATTAATTTGTTGCATACTTACATAATGATTACCTACATACTCTTGAGTAAAATAGTATGCGATATTAACATACGTTACATAGGAATGTAACACGAACAAATAAAGAACAAAGACAAACAAAATAACAAAGTGCAAATTAGTTTCCACTACTGATTTACTCATCAACCATATAGATAATACTAAAATCACTCCATAGTTTACGATTACATTTAAATAATCTAAAAACCCAGCTCCCTCATAAATCTGAGTTGTATAAGCATAAATAAAATAAAACAAAGGCGCTAGTAAACAATACCACTTATTCATTTTTATCCTTAACATTTATGTACTCCTTCAATTAAACTCACTTTCAATAGTATAATATCCTGTTTTTTATAAAATTACCACTAATTGGAATAATGTTTTATTGAACAAAAAATGCGTTACCTCTTATATATTGCGGTAACGCTATCGATCAGTCACAAAAAAACATACCTCTCAGCAAAGACCAAAGGGTACGCTTTTATGTACTATATTTTCTTTTCTTAGCTCGTAATACACATTCCAGTTCCAACGTAGCTTCCTTAAATTCTAGTAATCATTATTGATTTAGCTTGAATATATTTCCTATGCAAGAAAAGGTAATCCATTCTTTTCTTATTGAATGTACTTATGCGAACCATCACAGTTTGGCATCTTTTTTGATAGTCCACAAATGCAATCATTTAATCCCTTTCCTGCTAAAATTCTGTCTACACATTTTTCTATCCTTGATGTTCGCGTTTTGGATTGCTTAGGTTGAGAAAAATGGTGAATGTAAGCTCTTTGCCGTCCTGGGGTTAGCGCTTCAAAAGAAGTTTTCAAGGCTGGGATTTCATTAAATTTAGCTTGAAGCTCTTCAGTAATCGTGACTTCTGTATTCCTTTTATATTCGACTTCCAAGCCGGCCTTTTCAACTTCAATGGCTTCCTTAATATAGGCTTTAATAATAGGCTCCATTTCAATAATTTCTTGAGCATTAGTAAAGCGAATCTGGCGTGCCGACTGTACATTCTCCGTTTGTTGAATTAAAATCCCATTGGCATCCTTTAATAAGGCACCTTTATGAAAAAGAAGTGCACAATATTCTTTAAAACCATGGATTAAAACGATATTTTTGTTCTCAAACGTATAACAAGGATGCATCCATTTAAAATCCTCCGTCAGTTCACAGTCAAGAACGATCTTTCTCAACTTCTCAAACTCTTCCTTCCACTTATTAGCCTTACTTAAAAATTCATCTACCTTAGGATTCATTGTATTATTAGTCATCAAAAAACACCCCTTATCAATTTTTCAATTAGCTGACAGTCGAGTATAATTATGCTCAATTTTTCTAGTCTCTCATATTAGGACATTGGTTGGTGTCGTGTCAAGGAGAATTGAGAGACTTAAAAAGTAACAGCCCTATTTGTCAAATTACTTTATGTGGCAGGAGTTTTAGTTATCCTGTTTGTTCCACAAGCTTATCTCTATACAAATCGAAAAACTTTCTTCCATCCTTATTTATAACTTCTCTTACCTTGGTTCAGGAATAAGACATTACTAATAATCTTTTAATTTGAATTGGTAATATAGCCACTCTATTGCATCCTTAATATTTTCAGCAATATATTCTATCTTTATATCTTTTATTTTGTAAAAATGTTCATTTAATGCAGATTGACCTGCACCTGTTTTTACAAGTATTTTTAAACAATTTGTTTTAGAGGCAGCTAGCATATCACTCCATCTATCACCTATGACTACACAATTTTCTAAATTTAATCGATATTTTTCTGCACCGTTCATAAGCATTCCAATATTAGGTTTTCTGCATATACACCCTTCACTTTGACGATGTGGACAAAGAAATATATCATCGAAACCAAATTTAGTGAGTTCATCAATAAAATCTTGCGAAGTTGCTTTTCCTTCAGAAATTCCTGGTTGATTTGTAAAGGAAAATACTTTTATTCCATCTTCCTTCAATTTATAGATTAGCTCTTGAGAATGGGGAAATAATTGAAATGTTCCTGGATAATGCACAGTGTCATCACCCCCAATTGTTCCGTCTCTGTCTAAAAATATAGCCTCTATTTTACACTCATTTTTCATTGAACGGTCTCCTTACAAATAACATTCATAAATAACTCTAATGTTCATTAATTTTTCCATCACGCTAACAGCACCTATAAACTGGTGAAGTTGCAATTTTAAAGTTTCACAATTACTGAAGAAACTTTCACTCTTTTTCCTTCAAGTATTTTTTATACACTTCCTGAACTCTATCTCCTTTCGGTAATATCTTTGAAATTCTACTATGAATATCATTAAGTAAATACAACCCTCTAAAAATACAGCCCAAAACTATTCCGAAAGCAATAAGCCCACCATACAGGGGTCCAAGCATAAATAAAACAAGTCCTAAAACAGTGCTTAATATTATTGACAAAAACAAATACATAATACCCCTCCTTCTAGAAAAAATCCCTTCTACAATTAAGCTGCCACTCTTGTAATTTTTCTATTGAGTCGAAAAAATTCTATGTAAAAAAGAAAGGATAAAAGAGCTTATTCTCCCTTATCCTTTTCAAGTAACTCAATGATTCTATCAAGCTTCTCTTCGATATTTTTAGACCTATCTGGTTCCTTTGTGACAAGTGATCGAACGAGGAAAAACACGGCAAAAAAAATGCCGAATATAATCATAAACATTAAAAGTTGAAAGATTAAATCACCGATATTCATATTAACCCCCAATTTACAAGTTCTGGGATTATTGTACCATAATCTCTAGAAAGGAAGTTCAAAAAAATGTGTTATCACTATTGCAGTAACGCAATGATACAACTTATTTCTTATTTCTTCATTTTTACGTTCCCGCTACCTGTTAATCTATAAAGAAATCATCAATGATCCCAATACTCAATGCTTACATATGAATATTCATTTTCACTTAACACAAATCCAAAGTTATATTCTCTTGATATGACTATCAAATCATCGTGCATTTCTACCATTAACTTCATTATAATCTGCTTGCATTCTGCTAATGGTATCGAAATTGCAACTGGATACTCAAGATATAGTTGATTACTACTCTTAAAATAAAACCCAAATGCAGAAGGATAGAACATGACTGTTTTCTCTTCATATTTCTTAAAATATTCAAATATAAAGTTAATCTTTGCTTTCACCTTTTCTTCGTCATAAGGAAATGATAAAGAGTTAATATTATCTGTTCGAATTCGCTCATAAACTTTTTTATGCTCTTCCTTTGATCGATCAAAGTCCACAAACTCTTTTTCGGAAATATCAATCTCATGGTATTTCATTAAATCATCTATAAGCTGTTTTTTCGCTAACCTAATTTTATTTTCTCTTAGTAATTTCTCTAGTCTATTTTCCAAGTTCATCACCAAGCTATTTTATTTTTATTTATAAACTGACATAAAAAATGCGTCACCACTTATTGCAGCAACGCTATCCGATCATTTATTAAGACTTTTATTTTGCTGAAAGCTCGTCCCCTGTCACCCATTTATGATTTGTAACGTTTTCTCCACCTGTTGTTGGCGTGTAATCTACCATATAAACAGTTGCTTGTTGTGCTGTATCAATAGTAGCTTTTGCATCCATCATGCCTTCCATGTGATCTGCTTCAAGGGTGACTTCATCTCCTGGTTGAAAAGGGGTGTCACCTGCTTCTTTTACTTCTTCATGAATAACCCATTTATGATTTGTTACCTTTTCTCCACCTGTTGTTGGCGTATAAGAAACAGTATAGACGGTCGTATCATAAGCACCAACAATTTCTGCTTCAGCACCCTTCATCCCTTCCATATGATCTGTTTCTAAAATGGCTGTACTGCCAACTGGAAATGTTGGATTCTCAGCTTCTTTTAACCCCTCAGGAACCTCACCAGAGCTAGAGTGATTCATCTCTGAATGATTGGAATGGTCTGAATGATTCGTCTGTTCTTGATTCGTTTGATTAGAATTACTCTCTTGGCTTGCATCATCATTTCCACAACCACTTAAACCGATAATCGTAGAAAGACCAATTACGATAAGCTGCTTTTTCATTTCAGTTTTCACCTCTATAAAATTGCTTAGACTCTATCACAACTATAACATACCCAACCAGAGTATATGAATAAACTAAACGACCCAAATTAGTAGAATAAATTTAACAAAGAAACGCTAATTCTTGATGAATTAGCGCACACTTATATAGTAGTCTAGCCCATTAGACTACAAGTCTTTCTCCATTATTACGTACGATTTACTCTCTTTTCTAAAGCAGGACTTTGTTTCTCGCAAACCAAATTTTTTATAAAAATTCACCTTATTCTCTCTCGCATTACACCAAACTCTCTTAATGCCGTAATGCTTTGCTTCTCTTAAAACATAGTTTAACAATACACTTCCATATCCCTTTCCTTGCTCATGTTGGACAGTAGCAAATTTCCGAAATTGCCCTTCTTCATGATCGATAAAAAGGGAGAGGACAGAAATAAGTGTCTCTTCTTTGAAAAGACCAAAATGAATAGCTGCAGCATCGTCCTCTAGCTTAATGTAGTCAAAGTCCTTATGTGGCCACATTACTTTGTGCCTTAACTCCCAAGCTTCTTTCTTGTCTACTTTTCTAATCGTTGTTTCCATCGTTTCTCCTTTGTCTTCTCTTTAAAAATATGTATCGTGACTTAACAGTATATTTCTGTTCCTCTTATCGATGGAAGTGTACAGCGATTAGATCATATAAATTTTTCGTTAAGAGTAAAACCGTTACACCGATAAACAATGCACGTACATAACCACTGCCTCTTTTAATGGCAAATTTCGAACCTAAAATCGCTCCAGCAACCCCAGCAAGCGCCATCGGTAATCCATACAAATAATTTACTTCACCTAAATAAATAAACATCAATAGTGCAGCAATATTACTGCCAAAGTTTAAAAATTTCGCATTGCCTGCTGCCTTTATAAAATCAAATCCAATCATTAAAAAGGCAAAAATTAAAAATGAACCTGTTCCCGGACCAAGAAATCCATCATAAAAACCGATTGCAAAGATTACTATGATAAAAATAATGAAGCCACGATTGGTTAATTTTTTGTAGGTTGAAACACTCCCCCAATCCTTCTTAAAGATAGTATAAACTGCTACAGCAGCGAGCATTACTAGCATCAATGGCTTAAGAACTTCAGGATTCATCAAATGAACAGCCCAAGCCCCTAGTATTGAGCCTATAAAAACAAGTGGAAAAAGCTTAAATATCGATTTTAAATCCAATTTCCCAGAACGATAAAACATATATGTACTCGTTAAAGAGCCCATTGTCCCTACTAATTTATTCGTTGCAACTGCAGATGCCGGGCTTAAACCTGTAAATAATAAAGCAGGTAATGAAATCAACCCACCTCCCCCGACGACCGAATCAATAAATGAAGCTAAAAATCCAAAAACTATTAAAATAACTAAAAGAGATGGGTCTACATCGAAAAACATCTAATCTTCCTTTCATCTAGCTGCATAATATAATTGTGTATTAACTGTAAAAATAATACCACAATTGAACATGTTCTAAAGGAATTAATTGATGCTATTATTTTTATTAAACTTTATAAAAAAACTTATTTGTATAGATTTTACTACTCCATGTTAACTCCAACAAAAAACGCTAATCCTTCCTCTTGGATTAACGCACCTTACAAAAAAACAGTTTATTTCATCTTAGATTGTTCAGATTATCCTGCTTTCCTTGTGGAAGATAGACATTTTTACTAATTTTCGGTTTTCCCAAGGTTTTCTTCATAAAGGCTTCGGTAGTTAGAGAAGATTTCATCCATAAACTAAATACCAAAAATCACTGTCCCGCCAATCATATAAAGAAACGGAAATAAAAATAAGACTATATTTGCAATAATCGCACTAAGAGTTAATTGAGTTTTTTCGATTTGGTACGCTTTTACTGCAAAAAATAAACCTAAAGAACAGAAAACGAATGGTGAAAACACAGGTAACCCTTGTATTCTTTCTAAAGTAACAATATCAAATAGAAAATTTAGAATGAATATGAAAGGAACAAAGAATAATATATAAGCAATGATAAGAAACCTTTTTTCCAAAACATTTGCCACCTTTTGACATTTATCTTTAATGTCTAACATATCTATTTTAAATTTGCCCACAAGCTTCCCAATATTCAATTATAAAAATGAGATACTTCTATATCAAAGTATCTCACCACCCGTTAGCTAACTATCTATTATTTATATTTTGCAAATTCCTTTTTCAGGTAGCCCCAAAATGTCTGTATTTTTAGGAGTAACACCAAGCATGCGTATCATTGCAACAATTTGCCCCTTATGATGATATTCATGTGTAATTGAATGGATAAGTAATTGATGTGGCGTTTTTCTAATCTTGCCGCTTCCAGCTCTCCATGCGGGCTCTTTTTCAATCATATCATCAAATGTATTGCTAAATCGTTCTATAACAGCAGCTACATATTTATCAGCTTGTTGAAAATAACGTTCAATATCTTCCACGTGCATCTTATCAATTTCTTCCTTTGTTAATAGCGGTGAAGCCGTTTCTGAAAGAACAAAGGAACCAAGCCATGCATGATAACAACCAGCAACATGAACTAAAGAGTCTTTTATACTCTGAAAACCAAAGCCAAATACTTTCGTAAAATCATTTTCATTCAATTCTTTGCATTGGTCTAATAAAATCTGTCTTGTTTGTTTTACCCATTCATATTCGTGTTTTACCATAAACTATCACACCTCGTAAAAAGAATAACTGTCAGAATATTCCCTCTATTATACATGAATAGGTATCAATATTACACACTTAAATGTATAACCTTTCCTTAAAAGGCTAGTATGATAACTTCAAAAGGCGCTAATCCTTTTTGAATTAACGCTCAAAGTTAGTTTTAACCTTCATTAACTCTCCTCAATTGTTAATTATATCTAGCTAGCAACTGGGGGGAAGTTACTTATTAGTTCGCCTATTTTTTAGGTCGTTTATCGATTCTTTGCTCTGTTTCGTCACTATCAATATGACCTGAGAGAGCATCAATAACATTATCTATCGTCATGCCAATCTTCCTTAACTTTCCATTCTTTTTATTCAAATTTTCATTAGTGTTTTCCTGATTCGTTTTGTAGTATTTAATGAAACCTCCACTTAAAGCACTTACAACCAGTATCCAATATGGAATAACGTCCATCCCTCTTGGCTCAAGGTATAACCAATTGATTCCTGATACGACAAAACTAATGAGGATAAGGATCGTTCCAATTATATTTTTCAGCATCCTATATGTACCTCCAAAATAGTATATATATACTTACGTTTTGCCTTTCAATATGTTTCATTAAGATAGTCAAAACTTGAAATATTTTTAATGAAAATTTCCCTTCTACTCCCTACCTCTTTTTCCACCGTTCGTTCCCATGGTGACAGAATAGAAAACTTCAGATGAAGAAAATGCCTGGGAATTTAGTTAAATAAAGAATACTCCATTTTTAAGAAGGGGAATATATGCGGTCTGTATCAGTATCAATAACAAAATCAACTTGAATATCGCTATCATATTGGATCTGTTCAAAATGATAAAGCCGACAAAAAACGTTAGGAAGGTCTTGTATTTCATAGGTTAATTCTTTTGCTTTCAAATATTTTTGCTTCAATTGTTTTTTAGAACATTTTTCTCCTGTAAGCAGTACTTGGTGATAATAGCCATCGATTTCAATGATCATTTTCCCACGACTGGTTGCTAAACAGTCAATATAGCTTAGAATGTATCTACCTTTATTTGATTTAAATCGTGAATTCAAAACCCGTCTGCCTTTGGAACGGTATTTTATATTCTTTAAAAACGAATTTATATATAGAAATTTCGTCTGGTAAAGCTGGTGGGCATATAAAAACTGCACCTCTATGTAAGACATTGTGTGTTCAACAAATTTGGTGCATTTCTGTATTGGCGTGTTCTACACTATATATTCAGTTAGTTATTCAACTATTCTCTTTCAATAAAGAAAGCGAAATAGCGCCACCACAATTGGTAACGCAAATCACAAACTATTTACTAAATCTTATTTCATAAAAAATGTCAGGCTAGTTAGATTACAATATAAATTTTATTAAAGCAGAAATTGATTGATTTCTACAACTACATTATTAATATCATCGACTAAAGGAGAATGCCCTGTATTTAAAACTTTATAGATGAAATTAATATCATTCTCTTTCATGTCATTAACAAGTTCTAATGTCATAGTTTCTGAAACCATCAAATCATGTTCCCCCCATAAAACAAGTACTGGAGCAGTTATTTTCTTTAAATCCCCAGTACCTTCAATAATTCCATTTGAAACTGAGCTTATATTAAATCTATTGGCTGCATCTGCTACATCAATTATATTTTGTTGCTGTAGTGCCCCTGCTATATACTTTTCAAATCTTTCTTTCTCTGGTCTACTGGTTGGATACACTAAGTGGCTCATAGCCAATTCAAAAAAGGTTTTTTCTCCTTTTATTTGCGCATCTAACATTCTATTAATCATAGGATCAGAAGCAATTTCCTCTCTGGTGTGAAGTCTTACTCCATCCGGACTAAGGGCTGGATACCCACGAGTTGAAAGAGAAGCAAGTAGTATTAATTTATCTACTCGAGTAGGATAATTTGCTGCAAATTGCATTGCCACTCCTCCACCATTTGACCACCCCATCAAATGGATAGTATAAAGTTTTAATTCATCACAAAACAACTTGATATCTGTTGCAAAATCATTAAATGTTTTTATGGGATTGTTGTAGGTGGATTTCCCGTAACCACGCAAATCAGGTGCATAAATTGTATAATTTAATGGTAATTGTTCAATTAACAAATCCCATTGCTCTGAGGATGCTAAATTACCATGAAGCAGTAAAAGAGTATCTTTTCCACCATCCCTTTTCTGATAATAAATCGTCTCGCCATTACTTAATGTAACCTCCACATTGTTCCCCCCTTATCAAGTATTAGTCTAGTACTCTAACTTCTCTATAATATATTCCAAATACTCTTGAGTTTTCCTGCACCTTTAGTTAAAGAACTATACTTTATTCATGTAAAATATAGTCAGGAGTTGGGATTGTTGCTCCTACAATTATTTCTGTTTTAAATTTCATTAGAGAAAATTAATCTAGTTAGCATTACAGGAATTACCCTAATTCTCGTTGGGCGTGAGGGGATTCTGGTTATGAAGTAGGTGAAACTAATACAATTAACGGAAAAATGGATTAATATAAAAAGTCCTTCTATCAATAAAAGGACTTTTTATACTTATTTAAAATTTTATCGTTGTCTAATTCTATTAACCTGTACCTAATCAACGAAACCAATTAGTTTCCCCTTTGATATCCCCTTATACAATTTCAGCAAAAGCACGTACAGGAAAAGTTCCAACACCTTTAAATTTTGGAGAAACAGCGTAGAAAAGGAATTGCTTATTGACAAGCTCTTGTAAATTGCATAGGTGCTCAACGATAAGGATTTCTTCTCCTAATAATGTAGTGTGGACAGGACGAGCTTTACCAGAAGTATCGTCTATATTATGAGAGTCAATTCCTACTAGTGCTGCTTTTTGGCTTGATAAATATTTCGCTGCCCTTTCAGTTAAATACGGGTGATGTTCAAAATATTGATCCGTATTCCAGTGGCGGTCCCAGCCAGTATGTATTAACACAGCTTTTCCTTCCAGATTAAGCCCATAAAATAGTTCTTCATCTATTTCCTCTATATGCTGATCAACAGAGACGAGCACTCCTTCTAGTCCAGCCATTTTCTGAATAGCTATTTCCGATAAATCTTTGCCATCTGCATATCTGTGGAATGGAACATCTACATATGTTCCTGTATTTGAAACCATTTCAATTTTACCAATTTGAAATTCTGTACCAGGCTCGTAAAGTTTCCTTGATTCCTCTCGGCTAAGATAATCGCAAATAATAGGAGCAGGAAGTCCTTTATACGTAATCAAACCATCTTCAATTGTATGACTTAGATCAATATAAACTTTTTTGTTCATCCTTTATTCCCCTTTCCTACAATCCATATAGCAATACAAGAAAAGTGTAACATATCAACTGCAAATTTGGAGTTAACATTTCAAATAAATTCCATTTTCACTATTTTTATTAAAAGGGGCATATGTATCATTTCAGTCTTTATCTTCATTTTTGTAACGATAAAATCACTGGATTTATATGGTAAAATATACATAAAAGGAGGAAATGATTTGGAATTACATTTACCTAGATTTATAAACAATTTCTATTGGTGTCCTTTTACAATAATCTTTATCATTATCGGATATCATAATATCTTTAATAATTGGGAACTACAGCTTTACGGATTCAATGAACTTGAAGATTTAGGTAGGCTTTTATTTGTACTTTGTATAAGTTTATGTGAAAGTTCTTTAATAACAGTAATTGTTTGGTGGGTAATAAAATCTTTGAAAAGAATCTTAAGTAAACCAATTGAAGAATCTGACTTTTAGATTTTTTTACTTTAAGGATTATCAAAATTTATCTTCAGGAAGCAAAAATCTCCCCTTATATCTAACTCCCTCTTTAGTTGTAGTAGTAAAAGCGATACTTCGCTATAGAAGTATCGCACATATTGAAACAAATAATTCTATGATAAACATGTTAAAACAACCTACAAAGTATAATTAACAAAGATAATTAAGAAAATCTTTTTTTCTGTTATCCTCCAATAACATACATTCATAGATTTCATTTATATCCTCGGAAAACAATGCAAAATAATAGTTTGCTTTTTTATTTTTTGCTGTAACAATATTATGACCGACACCTGTCGTCTCAACGAATTTTTTACGTATGATGATTTTATACTTTTTGAGCATAGTTGCTCTAGAATAGGTTAGAAAATGATTGTCAAAGCTTAAACCTGTGTATTTCCATTTGCGATATCCGATAAACAACGGGATTGGTAATAAAGCTAGTCCATATATTGTAATAGGGACAATGACGGAAAGAATAATCACACCTAAAACAAACTTGTACGAGAATAAAAATAAATAGATTGGCAAGGCTGATCCACTTGGCCTCATTTCAATATCTCTATTTTCAAACATCTTTAAATAATGGCTTAAAGCACGATTTACTTTATTCCTTTTGATTATCGGTGTGATAAACAGTGACTTGCTTGAAGTATGATTTAAACCGACATTGTCAATTTTAATCTGAGCGTAACCAAATATTTTCAACACAGATGGTTCTACTATTTGGACAGATCTTATTTGTTTAAGCGGGATAATAAAATGCTTTTTCGTGAATTTACCGTAACTGATCTCTATCTCCTTACGATTTGTATCAATGTGGAAGCTTGAATACGTTAAATATGCAATAATACTTGAGAGAATGATGGCAATTACTAAAAAGATGAAGAAAGCTATCAATGCGTAAACTAGCGTCTGAAAAATAGACTCTAATGGTAGCTCAAAAAAGCTTTTCACATCTGTAACTATCCCGATAATTCCATTATCCTCCTCTATAGTCGCTTCAAAGCCAAAAATCCAAGGATAATGATGGAATATGTACGAAGCTAATGAGAAGGTAATAGAGGCTGAAGCTATTATGAATGAAACATTCGTCGTTCCAATTAACAAATACTCTAGAGGTTTAAATACCTGCTGTTTCGCCATTCCCTCCTCCGCACGAATTTGTGAAAATATCGTCTCTCTTAACCGCTTTATCTGCTTATTACTTAATACAAAGGAGACCTCTCCCCCTCCAATAAGCTCTATATGTAAATTTGATATCTTTAGCAACCTTTTAATAACGGTATCTGACGTATTAATGGATTTAATTCGCTGGATCGGGATATCATTCCTTGTTCTGTTTATGACACCGTGTGAATATTCAATCACTCCATCTTTAAATTCATATACTTTGTAATACCAAAGGAGAAATGAGTAAAGTACAGCGATGCAGCATGCGATAATAAAGCCAATTTTAATCCAGTCATCGTATTGATCTGAAGTGCCAACTATCGCAATGATAAAGGTAAGCAATGCTATTATTTGGTCTTTAATTATTCTGTAGTTATAATAGAGGATTTCTATTATATGATCTCTCTGTTTATTCATCTAGTTTCATTCCTTTATCGGCAATGACAGAGATTAATTTATCCTTTAACATATCAGCAACCTCTTTTTTTATATACGAAATGCTGTGAGTATCACCTGCCGTATAAATGTTTAGACTATAAAGGCCGAATAGGCGAGAATGAAACGATTGTTCTATATCAACGTGTTGAATTCTAATCAGTGGTATCGTCGTTTCCTCGACCGTTAATCCACCGATCCTAATGATTAGAGTATCTTCATTAAGTTGATATTTCGTATTTCTATATATAATTGGATCCATTGCTAATTCATATAGTAATTTCATAAAAATAAAGACAAAAAGTATATGTCCTGATGTTTTAACAAATGAGTAACTGTTAAAAAAGTAATAAATCACACCTACAATGAATAGCTGAATAATTGAAGTTTGGATCGAACTAATACTCCAAACGGCGATTGATCGCTTCTCGATTCGTTCCATAACAAAAACCCCTTACTTACATAAAGCTTATAAAGATTAATAGCATGATAGATTCACATTTCATGAAAAAAATATAAAAAATCAATACTAAAGAACTATTTTAACCCTTTTTTACCAAATTTGTCGTCATTTTACGTCCAAAAATTTGATCGTTTCTCAGTCCCAATTTCGCAAAGTGACAATAATGTCACGCAAAAAGGCTATTTGTTCGCTGATTCGATGTTGCAAAATAATGTGTCTTGCTAAACTAAAGACAACAATTATCAGAAAGGAAATTATGGATGGAACAAATTCTATTTATCGTGTCAATGGCAGCACTAGGTTTAAGCTTCTGTATTTTTCTTTTAGGAGTCCTCAATAACGGAATAAATAATCTTACTAAAACGAAATACGCAAAGGCTTCAGGCATTTTATTTTTAGCTTATATCATTACGTTTGCACCTTATATCATCATTTCCAATTAAAAAAGAACATAAAAGCCCCACAAAGTAAATGAGAGATAAAACTCATCATCTTTGTGGGGCTCGGGAAACATAGCTTTTTCTGCTATTAAAGAACAGGCTTTCTTTCTTACAAATACTCCTTCTCAATCTTCAATGTGCTTCGTACTGTATCAATTGGGCGAACTAGCTTTTCAATTTGTTCACGTTTTGCTTCAAAGAATGGTGGGAGAGATAGTTTTTCCCCCAGTGTTTCATATGGTTCATCACCCGTAAATCCAGGGCCGTCTGTTGCTAGTTCAAAAAGAATCGATGGGGCAACATTTGTATATAGAGAACCGAAAAAGTAACGATCTACAAACCCAGAGTTAGGCAATTGAAAGCTCTGTAAATGCTGTTGCCAAGCATCCAAGTCTGCTCGTTCATCGACGCGGAATGCTGTATGATGGACTGTCCCGTACCCTTGTCGAGCCTGCGGAAGCACAGTGTTATATTCAACGATAACTTGAGCCCCATTTCCACCTTCTCCCATCTCAAAGAGAGAGAATGAACCTTCCTTAGCAACCTCAGTCATATTGAAAACCTTCACAAGTAACTCTTTAAAATAATCAAAATATGAAGTGCGAACAAATATTGGCCCTAATCCTGTAATCGCAAATTCTAAAGGAACCGGTCCTTTTTGCCAAGGTGTACCTGCTGCAACACCTTTATTATTTTCATCTGAAATTAGCTGATATTGCTGTTCATCAAAATCCACGAAGGATAAAGTCTTTTTACCAAATTGCTCCTTTATTCCCGTATGTTTTACATCATATTTATCAAACCGTTTCACCCAATACTCTAATGCACGATCATCCGGCACTCGGAAAGATGTTTTTGAAATTTCATTTGTTCCGTGGACCCCCTTTGGAATTCCTGGAAAATCAAAAAATGTCATATCTGTACCTGGGCTTCCAACATCATCAGTAAAGAATAAGTGGTATGTTTGAATATCATCCTGGTTTACTGTTTTTTTAACAAGTCGTAAACCTAATACATATGTGAAAAATTCATAAATCTTTTCTGCACTGCTTGTTATCGCTGTTACGTGATGTAGTCCTTTTAATTGGTTCATTTTTTATACCCCCAATTCCCAATATCTCGATTTCGAGACATATAAGTAAAAAGAATTATAATCTTTTTGCTCTTAGTCCAATTCGTTTTATTAAGGAGATTGTATCCTTAATTTCATCTGTATGCAAATCTTGAAAAATTTCACGAATCTTCAATTCATGCTGTGGGAAAATCCTCTTCATTAAAGCTTTCCCCTCATTCGTTAACACTGCATATGTGACACGGCGATCCTCTGGACAACCTTTGCGTCTTACGTATTTTTTCTGCTCAAGCTTATCTACTACATAGGTGATACTGCTGCTTGAAATCAGAACCTTCTTCCCAATCATTTGAATCGGCTGATCACCTTTATGGTACAACAATTCTAAAACAGAGAATTCTGTCGGATTCAATCCATAATTTGCTACGTCCTTTCGGATAGCATCCTCAATGACCTGGGAGGCACGAAGGATGACGGTCACTGCCTTTAAAGCTTCATTTGCTAGTTCCATTTGTATCACTCCTTAAAAACCTATGCTGAATAGTACCCTTTTAAATAAAATTCAACATAGGTCCTAAAGCGTTTGAAGCTACATTATGCTGCTGGATTTACTTCTAATTCAACCTTAATTTTGATATCCTTCCCAACTAGTACGCCACCAGTTTCAAGAGCTGCGTTCCATGTAAGACCGAATTCTTCACGGTTAATTTTTGCCTCTGCCTCAAATCCGTAAACCTCTACTCCCCATGGATTTTTTCCTTTTCCACCAAATTCAACGTCAAACGTAACTGATTTTGTTACACCTTTAATTGTTAAATCTCCAGTTACTTTAAAGTCATCTCCATCCTTAGTAATGCTTGTTGATTTAAAATCAATTGCTGGATAGTTTTCTACATCAAAGAAGTCCGCTGATTTTAAGTGATTATCACGATCCTCACTACGTGTATTAATGCTTGAAACATCAAACTTAAATGCAATTGATGCAGTTGTTAAATCTGTTAAATCCGCTGCTTCAACTTCTGCTGTATAAGAATCAAATTGACCTTTTACTTTTGATACCATCATATGCTTTACTTCAAATCCTACCGCTGAATGTGATTGATCTACTGTCCATTTTGCCATTTTAAATTCCTCCAATTTGTTTTTTATAATTTAATCTCGAATTCGAGATATACCACCAAAAAAAATGTTCACTATTTCTAAACCATTTACCTCGAAATTGATTATTTCGAATTGAGTTATCTTTAACTCGAGATAAATTTATCATAGATTCATATTGATTGTCAACAGTTTATAACAATTTATTTTTAACTAGTTATTTACATGTCGTAAGTAGCACAGTTTGTTAATACAAGAACTTATCGAAACCTTATTCTTCTTTATATAAATGAAAATTATACTAACTATCATTATGTAAGAAAATGTAATCATTAGTATTTCATGTTAAAATTTATAATGATTAATTGTCAAAGGAGGACAAATGAAACCTATTAAATCTTCAGATATGAATAGAGGTTCTTTAATTTTATCTTTATTATTTCTTGGATTATTCATCATTGTTTTGGCCAGATTTATTTTCATAATGACTACTGGGCATATACACAGTGTAAATTTAATTGATAGTAAAGAAAAGTTGATTACCAATAAAGAAACGCTCAAAAGTACAAGAGGAGAAATCCTAACTAGAGAAGGACAAAAACTAGCGGTTGAATCACAAGTCTATACAATCGTAGCTATCCTTAGCAAGGAAAATCCAAATCATGTAAAGGACTTCTCTCTTACTGCTGAAAAACTATCAAACGTATTAAAGGCAGATTCAAAGAAAATCAAGGAATTATTAACACATAATAAGACTGCCTATCAGGTCGAGCTAGGAAGCTTAGGAAAAAACATTACATATACTCAAATGCAAGAGATAAACAAATTAAAGCTCCCAGGTATCGTACTCGTTCCAGAAATGAAAAGATTGTATCCTTTTGGAGATTTCGCCTCTCATGTCGTAGGCATCACGAATTTTGAAGGTGACGGAATAGCAGGAATTGAAAAGGAATATTCAAAACTATTAAGTGGCAAAGATGGCTATATCGAGGAAAAAGTCGATGGCTTCCTAAATTCGGGACTAAGATTACCATCTGATTCTACAGCTTCTAAACCACCTACAAATGGAAATAATATCGTAACAACTTTGGATATGAGTATTCAGACTGTTTTAGAGGATTCTATGAATCAAGTAAATGAAAAATTTCATCCCTCAAAAATGATAGGAATCGTGATGGATCCACGAACTGGTGAGGTGTTAGCTTTAAGTAATCGCCCTTCAATCTATCCAAATAAAGACGATGAAGTGAATTACATTAATTATGCTATTTCTTACCCATTTGAACCAGGCTCAACAATGAAGATTTTCACTTTAGCAGCTGCGATAAATGAAGGTGTTTATCATGGGAGCGAAACGTATAAATCTGGGTCTATCACCATTTCTGGCGAGACCATCTCTGACCATAATGATTATGGCTGGGGTACGATTTCATTTGACAAAGGTTTACAGCTATCTTCGAATGTAGCATTTACAATCCTTGCAAAAGATAAGCTAGGATTTGAGAAATTTTATAGCTACCTTCAAAAATTTGGCTTCAACAACACTACAGGTATTGACCTAAATAATGAAAAGAAAGGTAAAATTTTAAATTCTATTCCGATTCAAAAAGCGACAACATCATTTGGACAAGGCTCAACAGTATCCCCAATCCAATTGGTTACTGCTGCTTCAGCTATTGCGAATGATGGGAAAATGATGAAACCATATGTAATTAAAAAGGTGACGAATGAAAAGGGGAAAGCGATAAAAGAGAAAGCTCCTGAGGTAATAGACACTCCCATAACAAAAGATACAGCTACTAAAACTCGATCTCTTCTTGCATCAGTTGTAAATGATGGGACAGGAAAAAACTTTTCGTTAGAGGATTATCAAGTTGCTGGTAAAACCGGAACTGCTCAAATCCCTGATGGCAATGGTGGTTATCAAACTGGAAGAAATAATTATATCTTTTCCTTTTTAGGAATAGCACCAGTTCAAAATCCAAAACTAATCGTTTATGTTGCAGTAGAAAAGCCACAATTAGCCGCAAATCAAGTTGGGTCTAACCCTGTATCAGAAGTATTTAATCCTGTAATGGATTATGGACTAAAAAAATTAGATGCCACATCAGACAAAGGAAAAGAGACTAAACCTGAAAAAACGACAAAGATACTAAAAGACTATGAGAATAAATCCATGAAAGAATCTGTTGATGAACTGAAAGAGCTAAGATTGAACCCAATTATTGTTGGAAAAGGTGATAGAGTAGTTGCAACCTCTCCACAAAAAGGGACAGAACTAATTAATGGCTCGAAAGTTTTAATAAAAACAAATGGCGATTTGATCATGCCCAATATACTTAATTGGAGTCATCGAGAAGTCATGGAACTAAGTACTCTAACTGGAGTAGAGGTAGATTATGAGGGATCTGGATTTGTTACATCACAGAGCATTAAACATGGTGAAAAAATCGGAAACGGAAAGTTGAAAGTGATTTTAAAGGAAAAGAATAAATAAAAGTCGGGTGGAACACTTGACCTATTGGGGAGTGTAATATTAACTGTGTAAGTAAGGAATGCGTACGGTTCCTTACTCACACAGTTTTTTATTTGATAGAATAATAAGTATAAAGCTAAAGGAGTGGTTTCAGTGGGGAAATTGAA
>NZ_JBQENT010000032.1:0-61200 GCF_052044855.1 Metabacillus sp. 22489 | reverse complement strand
TCTGGCCAGTAGAAGTAGTACACGTGGGGAACCGTTCAGAAGCCCTTTAGGGTTTGGTCAGTAACAAAGGCTTTCAGCCGCAGAGAAAACCACCCGTTATCACGGGTGGTTTTTATTTGTGGTGAATCAGGGAAAATAAATTTGTAAACCCTTTCAATTGAGTAGAAATGTCCCCCTTACCTTAGTTTTGTCTCCTACCATATGATAAAAAGGTGCTATATCCTAGATTTATAGATGAAGAACACGACAAGTGAAGAGAAGAGCTTCATGAGGACCATATATTGGAATGTTTGACATTTAACAGGGTGATTTTACTACCGTAAATTTAGAAAGCGGTTGCTTAGATGTAGAGAAGGAGTGAATTGAATGATCAGAAAAGCGTTTGTTATGAAGGTTTATCCAGATCAACATGAAGAATATGAAAAACGTCATAACGAAATATGGCCAGAAATGGTAAAAGCACTTCACGAGCATGGAGCAAGCAATTATTCTATTTTTCTAGAAAAAGAAACAAGTAAGCTATTTGGTTATGTTGAAATCGAAAATGAAGAGAAATGGGCACAAATGGCTAAAACGGAAATTAATCAAAAATGGTGGGAGTTTATGCAGCCTGTTATGGAAACGCATCCAGATAACAGTCCTGTTACAACCCAACTAAAGGAAGTATTTCATCTCAAGTAACAAAATAAATTGACAATCTGTAGTTTTAGGGAGGGTTTGAAAATGGCTAAAAACAAAAAATTTGCAGCGAAAAATGTGACTGGGTGGAAGGCTACGATTGCGGTTGCTATGGCGAACTATATTGAGGCTGGCTCAATCATTGCTGCAGCAAGTAGCTTGACTTTGTGGCAGTCATATTTAAATATCGATAGTATGGGGGTTGGCTTATTAAGCGCATTAAGTGCAAATGCCTTTGGTGCTGCAATTGGGGCATTAATTGGTGGACCATTAACAGATAAGTTTGGTCGTAAATTTATATTTAGTTATGATTTATTAGTTTATATGATTGGGGTAGCATTGATAGCGGGATCAGTAAACTTCTCGATGCTCTTAATTGGAACAATTATTACAGGGTTAGCAGTAGGTGCAGGTGTACCTGTTTCATGGACGTATATTGCTGAAGAATCACCAGAAGACAAACGTGCAGCACATGTTGGTACAGCTCAATTAGCCTGGTCAATTGGGCCAACATTGACCTTTGCCTTAGCTGTATTAGTCGCACCGCTTGGATTATTAGGATCAAGACTGATTTTTCTTCACTTATTAGTTATTGCCTTTATTACTTGGTATATTAGACGAGGCTTAGATGAATCTAAAATTTGGGAAGAACAACAAGAAAAAGAGAAAAAAGAAGCTGCGTCAGGTAAAATCAAACCGAATATACTTAAAGAGTTATTTACGTTAGCTGCAAATCGCCAAGCACTGTTTCTTTTAATCGGCATTTACCTGTTTTGGAATTTAACTGCAGGGGCAATGGGTTATTTCATGCCATATATTTATGAAAATGTCGGTGGTCTAAGTACTGCACAAGCAAATATATTACAAGCCTTCTTATGGTTATTTACGGTTATTACAACGTATTTTGTATTTATGAAACTTGGGGATAAAATTAGTAGAAAAATGCTGTTTGGTATTGGGGCGGCAATGGGGGTAGTTGGATGGATTATCCTTACATTTATGCCAATGACATGGCCAACACTCATATCGTTTGTGATCCTGTGGGGAGCTGCAGCAGGTATCGGAGCTCAGGCATTTTACGCGCTTTGGACAAGTGAATTATTCCCAACTCGTTACCGTGCAAGTGCTCAAGGTCTTATGTACTTTATTGTCAGAACAGGAATTGCTATTTGGTCGTTTATCCTACCGATTTTGATGGATACATTAGGATTTACAGTAGCAGGTATCGTAATGATTGCCTTCCTAGTCATTCACATGATTATTGGTATCGCACTCGCGCCAAACACACAAGGTAAATCGCTAAAGCAAATTGAGGTAGAACGCTATGGAGATGGTGTAACTAAGCCATCGTATCGAAAAACAGTTTGAAAATAGGGTCTTCTTTCACTGATGAACAGTGGGGAAGACCTTTTTTTATGAGAAAAAGGTACCTTAGTGGGAATATAGCTAGAAAGTTTAAAGAAGTACGATGCATATGAAACATTTTTAGGATGGAGGCTACAATTGATAATTTCTTTTATATAAACTTTAATCAGGTGTTTTTTGATAATAGCGGATAATTTCTTAACAATAAACGTATTTTTTCAACAATAATTCTTATCTTAGCATTGATTAAATCAAAATGATTTTGTCACATTGAATAATATCAAAAAGATGAAGCGATTTTTTTGTCTTTTCATCGTGGATAGATGAGAGAATTGTCAGACAATTCACGTTGACCCATTTGTCAGACAAATGATACCATATGTTTGACAAATGAAAGTGCTTACAAAGGATTAATGAGGAGGTGATAGCCTATGACTGGATTTCAAGAGAAACATCAACTAAAGGAACACATTATTGAGATAATAGTTGATTGTTTAACATCTGGAAAAAGTTTACCAACAGAAAAAGAGTTGGTAGAAAAATTAGGAGTTAGTCGTTCTGGTCTAAGAGAGCTTTTAATTGGTTTTGAAGAAAGCGGTATTTTTGTTACAACTCAAGGGAAGGGGCGAGAGGTAAGGTTGCCAGATGTGAGCTATTCCATAACAGGTGGATGGAGTATTCTCTTAAGAGCTCGTCCTGAGACATTATTTGAACTATTAAATGTCCGTTATACCCTAGAAAAGGGCTTTTTACCCTCTGTAATCGAGTCTTTAACATTAGAAGACTTGCAAATTATGAGAGATTTAGTTGACAGAATGCTAGCTAAAGCAAAATGTAATGAAGTTTTTACAGAAGAAGATCAGCTATTTCATCGAATGATGTATTCAAGAATAAATAATATTGTGTTAGACCAGCTGTTAAAAGCTTTCTGGGATTTATTTGAACAAATGAATCATTTACAAAGATCCGATAATTTGCTAAAAGCAGCTGAACTTCATCAACAACTGTATCAAGCCATTTTTACCAAAAACAAAGAAGAAGCTGAGAAATTACTAGAACTGCAATTTGAAGATGTTAGTCGACGAATGAAAATCTTATTAAATAATGAGTTATCAAGCCATTCTTTGAAGAAAACATAGTTTTTGATGTTATAAACGAACTTTTTGGTATTCGCTAGTTTTTTAGTAAATAAGGAGGGATTGACAGATGAAAAATGCAAAAGAAATAGAGGAAATATCTACAAGAATTAAAAGAGACGTGATTCAACTTACATCAGCAAACACAGGACATCCTGGTGGAGCAATTGGTGCAGCTGATATCATAGCTGAACTTTATTTTAATCGGATGCGTCATAATCCAATGAATCCCGATTGGGAGGGGCGTGACCGATTTGTTCTTAGTAATGGGCATATCTGTGCTGCGTTGTATTCTGCTATGGCTAGAAGTGGATATTTTGATTTAGAAGAACTACATAGCTTTAGAAAAATAAATTCTAGATTACAAGGTCACCCGTCCAGAAAGGATTTACCTGGTTTAGAAACCTCTTCAGGACCATTAGGCCAAGGTCTTTCAATTGCAAATGGTATGGCGCTTGCAAATCGATTAAAAAATAATGATGCAAAAGTTTATTGCTTTGTAGGTGACGGTGAAATTCAAGAAGGTCAGATATGGGAAGCTGCAATGACATCTGCACATTATCGATTGGACCAGCTTGCACTTATTATTAGCTGGAATGATATTCAAATTGAAGGACATGTCAAAGATGTGATGAACATCGAGCCGATAACTGATAAATTTAAATCATTTGGTTGGAAGACGATTGAAATTGATGGACACAATATTGAGGAAATTAAGTCAGCCTTTGATGCTTTTGAACAACATAAAGGTGCACCAACAGCAATAATTGCGAGAACAATCATTGGCAAAGGTGTATCCTACATGGAAAACGAACCAATCTGGCATGGCAAAGCCCCGTCCAAAGAAGAAGCTAGGCAAGCACTTGATGAAATTGGTGATAGCAGCTTTGGAAATGATTTAGTGTTTTATTAAAAATCGTAAATAAAGAGGAGGAATTAAAATGTCAAAGGAAATAAGCGGACGTGATGGTTTTGGTAAAGCATTACTTGAATTGGGGCACGAAAATCCAAAAGTTATAGCACTTGGAGCAGATTTAGCTGAGTCGGTGCGTGCTAATTTTTTTGCTGATAAGTTTCCAGAGCGATATTTTGAAATTGGTATAGCGGAGCAAGATATGATTGGAACTGCAGCAGGCTTAGCTTTAGCTGGTTATGTACCGTTTGCTACAACCTATGCGGTATTTGCTGCCCAACGTGCAAATGAGCAAATCCGTCTTGCTGCTTGCTATAACAACGCAAATGTCAAAATCGCCGTTAGTCATGCAGGTTTAACCTGTGGCGAAGACGGTGCTACTCACCAGGCTCTTGAAGATATTGCATCCATGCGAGTCATGCCCGGTATGACTGTCATTGTGCCTGCTGATGCAAATGAAGCCTATGAAGCAACAAAGGCAAGCGCTGAAATAGAAGGCCCCGTTTATTTACGTTTAGGAAGAACACCTGTACCAATTGTAACAGATGGAACTGGAGACTTTTCAATAGGGAAAGCTCGTAAATTACGTGATGGCAAAGACGTTACCATTATAGCTTGTGGAATAATGGTTGAGATGGCACTTATTGCAAGTGAACGGTTAGCCAAAGAGGGAATTAATGCCGCGGTGATTAATATGCATACAATCAAACCGATAGATAAGCAAATCATACTTGAGCATGCAGAACAAACCGGATGCATTGTTACAGCAGAGGAACATTCAATTATAGGAGGGCTTGGTAGTGCTGTTGCAGAGGTTTTAGCTGAACATTGCCCTGTTCCATTAGTAAGAATTGGTACTAATGATACATTTGGTGAGTCTGGTCCTCCACAACAATTACTAGAGAAATATGGACTTACATCACATAATATTGTAGAATCCGCAAAAAAATCTATATTGAGAAAAAAAGTAAACGTATAATAGATCGTTTTGTCGAATGAACAAGTTTATCAAAGAATTATTTGAATCTATAAAATTGAGTACTAGCATAATGACTATTATATCTACTTCATAATCGTACCTACTATATCATTCTACTACAAATTTTAAGCTCTTCTATATTTACTCATTTTCGTTATGAAACTAAACATCGACCAACCATTTCACTTAGCGGTACTTCCTCTAATAAGAAGATAGGGAATCATCTATATAGCGCTGGAACGAAAGGTCTAAAAGGGGGAATTTTAGTTTATGAAAAAATTGTATACATCCTTTCTGATTTTATTTCTATGCACAGGATTACTCGGGTGCAGCTTACTATCATCAAATAGTGGAGAAAGTAGCGGGGAGCAAGGCCAGGAGCAAGGCACAAACGATGGAGAAGGGACTACAATAAAATATTGGTATTGGGCTGACAATAGTGAGTATTCCAATGTTATGCAGGAAATTATTAAAGAATTTAATAAAACAAATGGAAAAGGGATTACCGTTGTTGGTGAAGAGTACCCATGGGATGGGGGAGCATATAGTGAAACATTATTTACAGCTGCCATGGGTGGTGGTGGGCCAGATGTAGCATCATTTAAGCTTACTTCAACTCCACTTTTTACGGCGAATGAGTTACTCGCTAATTTAGATGAATTTATAAATAATTGGGAAGATAAAGCTGACATCGACGAAAATATTTATAACATCATGAAAGAAGCTAGTAATACAGAAAGTATTTATGTGATGCCATGGAATACGCAAATTTTATATGTGTACTACAGACCTTCTATTTTTGAAAAAGCAGGAATTGATGTACCACAAACATATGAGGAATTTTTAACAGCCATTGAAAAAACAACGATGGATACGAATGGTGATGGGAAAACCGATGTATATGGCTTTGGCATGAGAGGGGCAAAAGGTGGGCAAGAGCCATGGGGAAGCTTTATTTACGGTCGTGGCGGAAGCTTCGAAAAGCTTGATAGTGAAGCATCGATAAAAGGGATGGAGGATTTCATCAATTTATATGAAAAGGGCTATGTTCCACCGACTGCAACAACTGATGGGTTTAATGAAATTATTTCTAATTTCAAATCAGGAAGAACAGCGATGACTATTCATCATACCGGTTCTTCATCTGGAATGATTGAAGCATTAGGGGAAGACGTATCTGCCTTTCCATTTCCAGCAGGTGAAGGACAATGGACGTCAATGGGAGATACAGAAAATGTTATCTTCGAATCTAGTAAAAATAAGGAAGCAGCATTTGAGTGGGTTTCCTATTTAGCAACCGGAAAGGGACAGGAAATGTGGACAAAAGCGACAGGAAATGTACCTGTCAGTAAGACAGTCCAATCGATGGATTATTTTCAAGAAAATAAGTTCATGAAAGCTTCAATTGATAGTCAGTCCTATGCTGGAATTCTACCAATATTAGATTCAACAACTGAATGGATAAACTCTACATGGCCTAATACGATTGCTTCGGCGTTAATGGGAGAAAAATCAGCTGAGGAAACGATGAAACTATTAAATGATGAATTATATAAATAGCAGATAGTAGTTATGAATATAAATGACAACGTTTACAATCATTAAGGCTCATGACAGCTTGTTGGGGTAATATATGGCTGTCATGAGGTTCTTGAAAGGGGTGTTTAGTATTAAACTGCAATCAAATACAAATCAGATAACGGAAATAAAAGGTAACCGAAGAAAATTGAATTTCTTGCCTTATATACTCGTTGCTCCAGCACTATCGATTATAACCTTTGTTGTCTTTATCCCGATTCTAGAGGCTCTTGTTATGAGTTTGCGCAGCCATGATCTAAGAAGACCTAATGAGATTGAGTTTATAGGATTAGGTAATTTTATAAAGGCATTTCACGATCCACAATTTTGGCAGGCTTTTCAAAATACACTAATTTGGGTTATAGCAGGAGTTGGTTTACAGTTTTTCTTTGGATTCGTTTTAGCACTATTGTTAAACAAACAGTTTAAAGGTCGTGGAGTTGTTCGTGCTGTAAGCTTAATTCCATGGGCAACTCCTGGTGTGTTAATTGGACTCATGTGGAAGTGGATTTATGATGGAAACTACGGAGTATTAAATGACGTATTAATGAAGCTTAATCTTATTGAGCAAAACATTCCATTTCTCTCACAAACATCGTCAGCATTTGCATCAGTCATTGTTACGATTATTTGGCAGGGGATCCCTTTTTTTGCAATTATGATTTTAGCGGGACTACAAGGTGTTTCCCAAGAAATGTATGAAGCAGCGGATATTGATGGTGCGAGTAAACTTCAAAAGCTTTTCTGGATTACCATCCCTTCGTTAAAAAATGTCATCATGGTTACGATTTTATTAAGAATTATTTGGGTTTCCAACTCAGTAGATATTATTTACAGTATGACAGGTGGAGGACCATCTTACTCTACCCAAACATTAAGTGTTTATATCTTTAATAAAGCAACAGTGTTAGACCTTGGTTATGCTTCTGCAATGGCATTAATTTTGATGCTATTATTAGCGATTGTTGCAATTCCATATTTGAAAAATACCTTTAAGGAGGGATAAGTGTTGATGAAAAAGAATACAACCTGGATGAAACTAATAACATTTTATATTCCAACCTTTACGATTCTACTATTTCTACTTTTCCCTTTTTATTGGACATTTGTAACATCACTTAAACCAGAGCTTGAATTGTACGGGACTACGGTGACATATTGGCCAAATGATTTAACGTTTTTATCCTATCAAAAGCTATTTAATGAATTTAACTTTTTAAAACCTATGTTTAATAGCTTTTCGTCGCAGCAGTAACAACATTTGTTACATTGTTTGTATCTACATTAGCAGCCTATTCGTTTACAAGATTCACTTTTAAAGGAAAGAAATTTTTAATGGTGTTATTTTTAACAAATAATATGTTTCCAACAGTGCTATTGTTAATTCCGTTATATTCAATTATGCGGAATGCAAATCTGTTATACAATCCATTATCACTCGTTATTGCTTATGCTACTTTTACAATTCCTTTTTCTGTATGGATGTTAACTGGATACTTAAAGGATTTGCCTTCATCGTTAGAGGAAGCTGCAATGATTGATGGTGCAAACAGGGCAACGGCATTTATTAAAATCATTCTCCCTGTTTTATCTCCTTCAATTATCGCTACAGGAATCTATATTTTCATCCAATCATGGAATGAATACACTTTTGCTGTTCTTTTTACAAATGAAGCAAGCCGGACCATTCCTGTGACATTAAAAAATTTAGTTGGACAATTAGGTGTTCAATGGGATTTGCTAACAGCAGGTGGAATTATCACAATTATTCCTGTATGCATTTTGTTCTTCTTTGCTCAAAAGAGACTTATTGAAGGGATGACTGCTGGCTCTGTAAAAGGCTAAAAAAACAAAATATTAAAAGTATAAAGGAGGAGTCAGGAAATGGATATCCAAGCATTTGAATACAGTGCAGAAGGAATGAATCGGGTTTACGAAAATGAAAAATGGCTTGTTGGGATAAAAAATTGGAAGCCAGCAAATGACATTACAAGTATCGATTGTTTAGAAAGACACAATGAAACGGACGAACTTTTTGTTTTAATAGCAGGTAAATGTGAATTAGTTTATGCTAATGAAACATCAAATGAATTGCATTTTGAAGTAGTTAAGATGGAGCCGTTTAAAGTTTATAACATACCTGCTACACTTTGGCATAATACAATAACAGAAAAGGATACTAAACTAGTTTTAATAGAAGATTCATCAACAAGTTTGAAAAATACGGATTTCTTCAAACTATCTAACCAGCAAATTGAACAAATAAGAAAGTGTGTAAATATTGAATATTGATATTAGAAGAACAAGTGATCATGAAATCTACTTAACAAATGGTTCATTGATTTCAGCACTTGTTCTTTTATATCCATTTTTTACTCTTCAACTTCCTTCAATTCAGAAGCATCTCCTAATGTTTTTAAAGAATTTTTAAACGTCCGCGCTCTTGATACGAGATCATGATCCAACTGAACCTCACTAGTACGTGTATCCCATATGCTATACTCTAAAGAATTTTGCTGGTTTTCATCTTTATTAGTCATTAGCGCATCACTCCAATTAATAATTATATGTTTTAGCTTCCTACGAGTATAAAAACTTATACATATAACTAAGAAAATAGCCGCGAAATGGTAAGGAATTTGCAAATATATGTCTGTTTTTGCGCTTGCCCAGGAAATGAAATAAATAATGGGTAATATTGTTATTATTAACTGAATTTTTTGTCTTTTCGTTTTTCCTGCCAACTTTGCATACAGTTATCGATCAGTTTTTTGTTAAAATGTAAAAAAAGCAATAAATGATGTCAAAAAAATATTATTAAACAGCATCAGGAGTGTGAAATAATGTAAGCGTTACCAATTTGAGAGGGAAGGAGGACTTTCTGAAAAAATACGTGTAAGTGAGTTTGTCCTATTCGATTTTACAAAAGGGAAGGGATGATCGATGTTGGTGAGTAAAAGGGTGAGAATAAAAAAGATTGTCGGGTTATTTTGTGTTACAAGCATGATCATTAGTTCAGCCGTCTTTATTGATAGTAATAAAAATACTACGAAGGCGGAGGCTGTGACAAAGGAGCTTACGATTGACGGTAACAATGTTGACAAATATGACAGATTTAAAGGCTTTGGAACAGTGACTGCTAATAATACGTCTCGTTTATTACTAGATTACAAAGAAGAGCATCCTGATAAATATTGGGAAATAATGAATCAATTATTTAACAAAGAGACTGGTGCAGGGCTTGCCCATGTCAAGGTTGAGCTTGGTGCAGATGTAAATTCATCCTCTGGTACTGAGCCTGCGACAATGAGGTATGCAGATGAACCGGCAAATGTGCTAAGAGGTGCAGGGTTCCAATTTGCCGCAGATGCAAAATCAATTAATCCTGAGATTACGACGGAAATTTTGCGTTGGGGAGAACCTCGCTGGTCATGGAGTAGTGCAGCAAACACCGATTATGAAAATCGTTATCAATGGTACAAGCAGACAATCGATGCTGTTTATAAAGAGTATGGCTTTATGCTTGACTATATTGGAATTTCACAAAATGAACGGGCACAAAACAATAATGGTCGAATCGAAGTGGAATGGCTTAAATATTTTACATCTAAAATCAAGCAAGAGCCTAATTATGAATCAGACTATAAGAAAATCAAACTAGTTGCAGCAGATGGCTATCGTGATACTGCATCCATTAGCCGAATACTTCTTAATCATCCCGATTTGATCGATGAAATTGATGTAATTAGCTCACATTATGGAATTACTGGTTCAAACGAATTAACGCAATTGCAAAACAAATTGATAGCAGAAGGAAAAAAGCCGAAAGAAGTGTGGGTTTCAGAAGGGATTTCACCTATGATCAATGCACGTTACCGAGAAAATATGGAGCCGAATTACAAAGGTCTTGGCGGGAAAGCAGGGATCATCGATGTGACATCACGGATAATTTCTGTTTATACGTGGACAGGTGCTGGTAGTAATCCACTTAAAGCTGTTTCATTCGATTTTCAGCCGTCGGTTGCTGCGTTCTATGAGGGCTCTTCCTATAATCCGAAGCATTTAATTAGTGCATATGATCCTTGGTCAGGCTTTTATGAAGCTGACGGTGGCTTGCAAGGGGTTCGTCATGTCATGAACTTTGTTGGATATGATGATCCTTCAACACCTGCAAATGAGCGTTGGATGTATGTGAAGGACGCTACCTACAGTGATGGAAGCTTCTTCGATGGTGGTGTCGATGTTGATACAAGTACTCATAATTATTTAACATTAAAGGACCCAAAAACCGATGATTATACTACTATTTATGCCAATAATACGAAGGAGACTCGTAAATACAAAATAAAGGCGAAAAATTTGCGTGGGAAAGAAAATTCTCCGGTCTTTGTTTGGGAAACACGCGGTCCTGATGAAGGGGAAAATTACGATGCGAATTGGTTTAAACAAATTAAAAAAATAAATCCAAAAGCTGGCGAATATGAGGTAGAAGTGAAACCATATTCAATCGTCACAGTTTCAACATTGGATAAGAAAGCTGAAATAGAAGGCTTTGAATATGAATCAAAACCAGTTGATGTTTCGAAAGACACAATCCTTCCTTTACCATATACGGATGATTTTGAATACAAAAGCTATCCTGTTGATGAAAAAGGACGAGATTACATTGAACGTCGTGGGGGAACACCACGGTATACAACGGATCAAAACGCGGCCTTTGAGGTTGTCGAAAAGGCAACAAAGCCGAAAAAGAGTGGTAGTGCAGAACGGATTGATTTAAAAATTCCTGATGCGAAAAAGCATGGAAATATGCTTCAACAAAAAATAACGCCGGATATCATTGGTGCGGATTGGGCAGTATGGGGTGGAGTAGATGGCTCTGAATCTAACAGTAATCCGAATACGACTATTGGAGATCATCGTTGGGTCAATTATAAAGCATCATATGACTTTTTACTCGATACACATACACCTGAAGTGAAGGACAGAAGCAACTATGCCTTAATCGGGGTTAGACAAGTGAAAGCGGGTGGAGCGGATTCTTATGCGCCGTACAATGGACGAGTCTATTCCGACGGAAGATACGAAATACTTAAGCTTGGCAATGTTGTCAAAAGTGGAATGGTAAAGGGTTTTGATAATAAAAAATGGCATAATCTAGCATTTGAAGCAAAGGAAAATATCTTTACACTTTATCTAGACGGAAAGAAAATTGATTCGTATACAGATGAATCTTCCACAGTGATGGCTGGAAGAGTAGCTATAGGCTCAGGTTACTATGAAACCCTTTTTGATAACTTCCGAGTTGACCCAATAAAAGGGTATACGTATCAATCAGAAAAAATAGATAGTGCTCAAGGAAAAGTATATGAGTCTGAGAATGAAGCTCAAAGCAATAACGATGATTTAAACCCTATAAGCTATGTTGGAAAATGGGACTATACACAAGCAGGCTATGCACACTTTAACCGAACTCAAATGACGGCAAAAACCGATATTCCTGTTTGGAATGGAGTGACCGTTGGCTTTCAAGATACTACAACGAAGCAAGGAACATTAAATAAAGTGTTCTATACAGGCAATTGGTCGTCAAATAGTTCGAATACATGGGGAACAAATGGAGCCTCATTTGAAATTGCCTTTAAAGGAACAGAAATTCGTTTGTATGGAATAACAAATCCATCAAACGGAAAAGCAGATGTGTACTTAGATGGAAAGCTAGTAGGTGAGGCGAATTACCTTAACAACAGTGAGATTCATCAGCAAGTTTGGTCTGCTGAAAATCTTGAAGATAAGGAACACACCCTTAAAGTTGTCGCAAAAGACAAATATACGAGCTTTACGAAGGCTGAAATCGAGACAAATGACCCTATATTAGCCGTTACAAAGCTTGGACCTACTAATATTGTCAAAATATCTGACGAATCTCTAATCGATAATAAAGAAAATACAGTTTATGCTTTTAGGAAAAATACAGCATGGGGTTCAAATACGACGAATGCATGGGCGAATTTTGATGATGATCCGTATATTTTCATTAACTTTACAGGATCAGGAATTGATTACCTTGCAGGAACTGGTGAAAAATCACTTTATAATTTTGAGCTTGATGGAGTGGATATCGGAAACTTTGCCGTTGATCCAAACACTGGTATTCGATATTCTATACGTGGGCTTGAAGAAAAGCCACATACACTAAAGGTGTCTTTGAAGGAAAATGAACGAAAAGATACGTATATGGATTATCGTGGTATCAATATATACAGCACACCGAAACAAAAGGAAACGAATAGCAGTATGATTTTCAACTTTACAGGCTCAGGATTCAATTTATTTGGCGCAACACCTGATGCACTAATCGACGTCTACATTGATGAACAGCTTGTTGAAGAGAACGTAAGGATTTTTGCAAAAAGTGACAGACAAACATCATACAACATCCGTGGTTTAAAAGACTCTGAACATACAGCAAAAATCGTCATAAAAGGTGGCACTTATGTTTTAGACGGAATTGATATAATTAAAGGGAAAAATAAAGTCGAAGTACCAAAAGAAAACCTGCAGAAGCTATATGATGAACATAAAAACAAGAATCATAAAAACTACACGAAGGAAAGCTGGAAACCGTTCCATTCTGCCCTGCAAAATGCAAAATCTGTATTGAAAAATTCGCAATCAACTTTGGAAAAGGTCGTTGCAGCAGAGAAAGCTTTGATAGAGGCTGTGAAGGGGTTAGAGGAAAAGTAAATTAGAGTGGAGTTTTAACTTGTAGAATCTGTATTTGTGGGATTCTACAAGTTTTTTAATGTTTTATTAGAAAAGATTTAACATTACTAACTTAGATAGAATAGGGAGGACGATTATTCTAATGATGAAAATAAAAATGTTTAAATGGAAAACGAATTTTCAATTAGTAATGATTATTTCAGGATAATGAGCCTATTTACAAAATATTACCATCTTAATACGATTAAACATGTTAACTGAAATTTAATGGAGGAAATAATGATGAAAATAAGAATGAATCCACCAAAGTATAAGCTTCAACCACTAAGAATACCTTCTGGTTGGGAGGTTAGTTATAACACTTTAATAGAATTAGATCCATCGACATTAAGTATAGAGGATGAAGATAAATGGGGGAAATTCACAGAGGATTTGCTGCAAATAACGCATAGTCGGTATCATCTATTGCTAGATGTTGGTTGGTATCCTGAAGGTGATCCAGAAGGTTGTTATGGTCTTGAATTAATTAAAGATTTCGATTGGGGGAACCCGTTAGTAGATTTTGAAACGAAGCAAAAAGATGAATTAGTTAAGAAGATAGAATTGTTATTATGGCAAGCAGGTTCAGGTGAATTTAATTAAATCATTGAGGTATACAATTTATTCTCCTCAAAGTTTGATGTTTCGTAAAAGGAGTAAATGTATTGAGGCATCTTTAAATATCATATTGATGGATTATGGATAAATACGAGTTTGCCCTACGAAAACATGGAGAAAAACGAATTTTTTTTATTAATCCTTGATGCTCAAAATGATTTTAAATATAAAAATGAAATGTTAGACGATAGCAATATGTTTATTTTAGATGATGAAAACAGAAAAAGGAATATATACCTTAAAAAGACGAATTTTAAGTAAAGAAAAGGACACTTCAAATTATAAGTGCCCGTTCTAATGAAACTACTATATAAATTATTTCTCTAAAAAGCTAAGTCAACCCATTATTCTGTAATAATTACCGGTCCTTCCTTTGTTACGATAACGGTATGCTCGATTTGCGCCACATAGCTTCTCTCTTCAGTTTTAAATGTCCAGCCGTCGCTTTCCTGGTAAATTTCTTCTGCTCCTGTTGAAATAAATGGTTCAAAGGCAAGAACCATTCCTTCTTTTAAAAGGATCGGATCCATCGGGTCATAATAATTTAAAATATGGTCTGGTTCCTCATGTAAAGCGTGTCCGACGCCATGTCCTGTAAGGTTTTTAATAACGGTAAAGCCATTGGAACGTGCAGTTTGATAAACGACTTTTCCGATTCTATTTAATCGTGAACCTGGCTTCATTTTTGTTAGTCCTGCATCAAATGCCTTTTTGGCAACCTCACATATTTGATACAATACAGGCTCTCCTTCTCCGACGACAAATGACAATCCTGTATCAGCAAAATATCCATTTTTCGAACCAGATACATCGATATTTACTAGGTCACCTTCTTGGATGACACGTTTTCCAGGAATTCCATGTGCGACCTCATCGTTTACACTAATACACGTAAATCCAGGGAAATCATATTCTTCCTTTGGACCAGATACAGCTCCATATTTTTCAAAAAGCTCACCAGCAAAATCATCGAGCTCCTTCGTTGTAACACCAGGTTTAGTCATTTTAATCATTTCGTCCCGAATCGTTGCACAGATTTTCCCTATTTCCTTTAATGCTTCAAGTTCTTCATTTGTTTTGACAATCATTGTATTCCTCTTTCTAGAGGGAATGTATTCCCTCATTTTTAAAAATTTATTTCTATCCTATTATTTTAACAAATTCTTAAAGATTCGTTAAATTTATATATGACGATTATAACTTTATCAAATTTACCTAGCTCTAGCCACTTTTTAATCAATACGGATTTCGTTATCATATAAGTATTAGTATCCGAAAAAAGGAGCAATCATTATGCCTTTAGAAATTGTTCGAAACGATATAACAAAAATGGATGTTGATGCGATTGTCAATGCTGCGAATCCGGAGTTGAAAATGGGTGGGGGAGTATGTGGTGCTATATTTCAAGCTGCAGGCGCAATTGATCTACAGAAGGCTTGTGAGAAAATTGGTAGCTGTGCGGTTGGACAAGCGGTTATGACAGAAGGATTTGATTTACCTGCAAGCTTTATCATTCATACACCAGGGCCAATCTGGCAAAGTGGCTCAAATGAGGAAGCAGAATTATTAAAGGCATCTTACCTAAACTCTTTGAAGCTAGCAAAAAACCATGGTGTCGAATCAATTGCATTTCCATTGATTTCAACGGGGATATTTGGATATCCAAAGGAAGAAGCATTACAAATCGCTGTTTCAACGATTAGTTCATTTTTATTTGAGCATGATATGCACGTATACATTGTTGTCTTTGATAAAAATTCATTTCGTTTAAGTAAAAAGCTATTT
The DNA here is from genome assembly GCF_052044855.1 of Metabacillus sp. 22489. Classification (NCBI taxonomy): domain Bacteria; kingdom Bacillati; phylum Bacillota; class Bacilli; order Caryophanales; family Bacillaceae; genus Metabacillus; species Metabacillus sp. 22489. Next base: position 45,383 of record NZ_JBQENT010000032.1, on the reverse strand, counting down.
TCTTCAATAAATGAGTATATTGATGAGCATTATGTAGATGAAGTCGAAACGATGTTTAGCCGTTCGAGAAGAGCTGTTCAGTATGCAATGAAGCCACCCGCAGAACAAAGTATTTTTAAAGAAGAAGAAATAGAAGGGGAATATGTTCATAAAGAAAATAGCTTAGTAGACTTAGTTAATACTCTTGACGAATCATTTTCCGAAAGGCTGCTTCGTTTTATAGACGAAAGAGGAATGACTGATGTTGAAACATATACTCGAGCGAACTTGAATCGACGGTTATTTTCAAAAATTCGTACGAATCCCGATTATCATCCAAAAAAGAAAACCGCGATAGCCTTTGCGATAGCTTTAAAGCTAAATATTGCTGAAACGAATGAATTATTGGCGGCAGCCGGTTATATGCTATCTCATAGCAATAAGTTTGATGTGATCGTTGAATATTTCATCCATGAAGGAAACTACAATATTCATGAATTGAATGAAGCTTTGTTTGCTTTTGACCAGCCATTGGTAGGTGGATAAAATGTCGCTTTAAAAGCGACCCATTGGTTCCACCATCTTGTTATCCTTAACGTAACATGAAATGGAGGATGACAAAAATGAAAAACAAAAAATTAGAATTAGTGTTTATTCTTGATAAAAGCGGTTCAATGGCAGGACTTGAAGCAGATACAATAGGTGGCTACAATTCAATGCTTAAAAAACAACAAAAGGAAGAAGGAGAAGCCTTTGTCACAACGGTATTATTCAACCATGACTATGAATTGCTTCATGACAGAATCAATGTCAAAGGGATTTCTCCCATTACGGAAGATGATTATCAAGTAGGGGGAACAACAGCACTTCTTGATGCGATTGGCTCGACTATCCAGAAAATTAGCAATGTCCAAAAAAGAACAAACGAGGAAAATCGTGCCGATAAAGTCCTTTTCGTCATTACTACCGATGGGATGGAAAATGCGAGTAGGGAGTATACAGCAAACAAAATCAAACAAATGGTGACACGGCAAAAGGAGCAATTTGGTTGGGAATTCATGTTTTTAGGTGCAAATATTGACTCGATTTCAACAGCAGAAAAATATGGGATTGATGAGGAATTCGCCGTTAATTACCATGCGGATAACAAGGGAACTCAATTAAATTATCAAGCGGTGAATGAGGCTGTGACGATGATGCGAAGTGGAAAGGAAATCGACAGAAGCTGGAAGGAGAAAATTGAACGGGATTTTAGCCAACGAAATAAGCGTTAATGATAATGATAAGTGACGGTTATATAGCCTTATGCTAAAAAAGAGAAAAGCTCATTGTAAACTGAGCTTTTCTCAATTTGTATCCGATTTTTACCCCCAAATTTCTTTAGAGATATCAACAATATATTTTAACTTCGCCCATTGCTCGTTCTCAGTTAAAATGTTTCCGTGGTGAGTTGAAGCAAATCCGCATTGCGGGCTGATGCATAGTTGCTCTAAAGGAACATATTTTGTTGCTTCTTCAACACGGGCTTTAATTGTTTCCTTGTCCTCTAGTTTACCGTGCTTTGAAGTGAAGAGACCGAGTACTACTTGTGGCCCACCGTTTGGAATATGTTGCAATGGCTCGAAATCACCAGAGCGATCATCATCATATTCAAGGAAAAATCCAGTTACTTGCTCTTTAGCAAATAACGTTGGGGCGATTTTCGCATAGCTTCCTTCAAATGCCCATGTTGAACGGTAGTTCCCACGGCAAAGGTGAGTCGTTACTACTAAATCTTCAGGTTTATCCTCTAAAACGCCATTTACAACACGTAACGCTAAGTCGATTAATTCCTCACGAGAATATCCACTATCATTAAATGGAATTTCTGGTGCATTAAGACCAGCTATGTACACATCATCTAGCTGTAAGTAACGGCAGCCTGCATCATAAAATGCTTTGATCGCATCACGGTACGTTTGAATAATATCCTTTGTATATTCTTCAATATCTGGATAAATGTCTGGATTGCGGATACCAGCATTAAATAATTGGTTTGGACTAGGAATTGTTTGTTTTGCAACAGCACGGTCGCCAACGATTTCTTTAAATTCTATAAATTCCTTTACATGTGGATGGTCTTGGTTAAATGAAATTTTTCCAATAACACGAACATCATATCTTTCCGTTTCCTTCCCATTGAATTTAAATCCATGGCTTGGAACATACCCTTCAACTCCATTTAAATGCTCAAGGAAATCGGTATGCCAAAATCTACGGCGGAATTCTCCATCTGTCACTGCTTTTAAACCAACTTCGATTTGCTTAACAACAATTTTTTTAATTTCTTCTGTTTCAATTTCGTGTAGGGCTTGTGCAGTAATTACTCCTTCTTGAAAATCCTTTCTCGCCTGATGGATTCTTTCTGGTCGTAACAAACTTCCAACATGATCTGCTCTAAATGGTGCTTTTACTAATGTTTTTGTCATTAATATCCTCTCCTTAACGAATCTTTGTTTTTTGTTTTTCTATCCGATAAAATCAAAAACCCCTCTTTTAAAAATAAAAGAGGGGTAGATAGAAAGTTTCATCTTCTCCTCTTATCTTCTAGCAAATTGCTACTGGAATTGGCACAGTTCTATAAATAGTCCGCTGCCGAGGTGTCAAAGGGCCAGTCCCTCTACCTCTCTTGATAAGAAAAAATATCAATATATTAAGTTATGACATTCAGAATATACTTAAAAACACTAATTGTCAATATTGAAAAAATATTCTGTACAAATAATTTTTTAATTCTATTTTCTAAATTTATTAAATAATGCTTGCTAAATATTATTGTAGCAGGGGATGAAGGGCATGCAAAAAATGAGTACATGGAGGTGAAATTAGCAATTAAATTTTTTAGTTTTCCATCAAAAAATAGTAGTAAAACAAATGAGTAAATAGTAAAATCAATTCACAGGAATTAGATATTTTTCACTTCAACACACTTGATTTTAGGAGGGGAAGAAACAACAATAAAACATCATCTTGTGATTAAACGTTTACATGCTTTCGTTATAAGAAACATTTTTTGTGAAAAATTCATTATTGAAGGTCGAGGAAGATTACGATGGAAACGAAAGAATTAGCTTTGAAAGAACAAACGATTTTTAATCACTTTGGTAATAAAATCCATATTATTGCTAGATTTGATGAACCATTAATTGTTATCTTAGGCAATTTTTTAAGTGATGATGAATGTGATGTACTAATTCAATTATCAAAGGATAGGCTGCAGCGCTCAAGAATAGGCGATTCTCGCGAAGTACATGAACTGAGAACAAGCAGCAGTATGTTCATTGAAGACGGACAACACGAAGTAATTACAAAAATTGAAAAAAGAATTTCCCAAATCATGAATATCCCAGTTGAACATGGCGAAGGAATTCAAGTGCTAAATTATAAGGTAGGTCAGGAGTTTAAAGCACATCTAGATTATTTTTCAGCAGCGGAAAACCCAAGAATAAGCACACTTGTCATGTATTTAAGTGATGTAGAGCAGGGAGGAGAAACATACTTTCCTAAGCTAAACCTATCTGTAAGTCCGCAAAAAGGGATGGCTGTTTACTTCGAATATTTTTATAATAACCAAATGCTTAATGAATCAACATTCCACGGAGGAGCACCTGTTATTGTTGGTGACAAATGGGCTGCTACACAATGGATGAGAAGGAAAGCGGTTAAATAAGAAGTGCATGTGATAATGTTAAGCTTTTTAACTCGAAAGTGACCGTTTTATTAAGTTAATTGTAAAATAGTATATTTAATGTTTAATGAAATTATTTGTCCTCATGAATGTTGAAAAAACAACGTTTGTGGGGATGTTTTTGTTTATAGGGAAATTAGTATATATCAATAAAATAAAAGTTTCGCGTTCGCAATACAAATTGACAAAAGAGATTAAAGACCTAATAATAGTTCAATAGACATTTATTAACAGTTATTAAAGGTGGAAAAAATGAGAAAAACGTTAAAATACATATCTATTTTTGTATGGGCAGTCCTCTTTTTATATTATTTTAATATGTTTATCCCTAAAAACATTTGGTATTTTGTCATAGGGATCCCAGCTCTTAGTATTAGTTGTTATATGTTAAATATAACCTTCGATAAAATACTCTATAAAAAAAACTAATACATAATTTTTGATGACAGATAGAATTGCTTTTTTATTATAAGATTATGTTAAAGAGTATTGTTCATTGGAACGGATACATGAGACCCCTATGTGCCAGACCCCATAGACGTCTGCTCTTAAAGCAAATCAGAGCAGTCGGCGTAAAGTGAAGATCGTAGCAACAAAGTTTAACAGATCTATGATAAAAGCAACTTCCCAATCTTTTAAATGTAAGGGGATTATTTAGACTCTGGAGGGATAGCGATGAATAGAATCGAGCTTATTCGAAATGAGGAAAAGAAATACCATGATGCTTGCTATGAAAACTATAAACTATTTCAGGAGGGCTCCTGGTTACATAAGCCTGTTAAAACGGTTTTAGATGTATTACCACAATTTGATTATAATGAGAATATGAAGGTTCTAGATTTAGGGTGTGGTGTCGGGAGAAATAGTATTCCGATAGCAGAAGCAATTAAACATAGAAACGGAAAAGTTATTTGTATAGATTTGCTTGATTCAGCATTAACGAAGCTAAAGGAATATAGTGTCAAATACAATGTTGATGACGTCATTGATATGGAAAAGGCTGATATTGGAAGCTATGAAATTAAGCAAGATGAATATGACATTATTGTTGCGGTTTCAACACTGGAGCATGTCGGTTCTGAAGAAATATTTGAAAATGTAATCAAACAGATGGCAGCAGGTACGAAGCATAACGGGGTTAACTGTTTAATTGTTAATTCAGAAGTAGAAGAAATAGATTTAGAGACAAATGAAAGACTGGATGCGCTAATGGAGGTTAATCTATTAACTGACATCATGATGTCTAAATTAACGAGCGTTTATAAAGGCTGGAAAGAAGTAAAAAGGGTGATAAAGCCACTAGAATTTACGATTACACGGAATGAAAAACCAATTTTGTTGAAAACAAACGCGATTACTTACGTTGTTAGGAAATGCTAAGAATTCGATGACTAGAAAAGGTAAGGGTATTAGAAGCCCAGAAATTCTTTCGTCCCATTCACTTATTTAAATACCCTTAATCGTTTTATTTATTATTCATATGAGTCCCATAGTACGCATTGCGAAATTCTGTTGGTGTCATGTTTTCGTATTTTTTAAAAAGCCTCATAAAATACTTCTCATCCTCTATGCCCACATGATTTGTAATGACTTTTATCGGCAGGGAAGTGCTAGATAGTAGCTCCTTCGCTTTGCTAATTTTCATGAGATTGATATATTCAACGATATTTATCCCTGTTTTCCGTTTGAAAAACCGAGAAAGATAGTCTTTATTATAATTGAATTTCTCTGCAAGCATTGTTACTGTTATTGTTTTGCTACTATTTATGCGGATCCATTCCTTCATTTTTTCGAGCTTAATATCAGCTTCTGTTTTATGCTGTTGCGTTTTCATCAGTGAACTCATTTGTTCAGTAAGCTCAATTAATAATGACGTAAGCTGAAAATGAACGGCTTGGTTTGTGTAATAAGCTGATTTGGCGATATGAAGCAGTTGTTGGCACTGGATTTGAATTCGCTCTATGCTAATTGGTGTTGAAAAAACCGGAACATATACATTTGTGTTGTTACGTTGTGAAATTGGTTGATTCCAAGCAAGAGTAATGTCACGGACGAGGTCATTTTTGCTAATAAGCTCGCTACTACCTGAACAATGAAAATGAAACCAATAGAAGGATAGATTTCCTGGGCTGATTTTGTAGCCTTGGTGTAGATGATTTGGAAGCAAGAGCAAGACATCTCCAGGGTTCACCTTATATTGGGTTTCATCTTGTTGGATATATAAAGTTTGATCAATACCAATGATAAGTTCATAGCTGTTGATTACCCGTTTTGAGTGTATCCAAGGTTCATCAGAGTGGAATAGTCCCCCAGATATGTATTCTAATGGTTGATGTATATCTGCTTTTAATATATCCATCTACCAAACTCCTTATCGTTAATAACCTAAGTGTAAAATGAGAAGGTCAATTTTGTCCACCTTTTGTTTACTTAGCGCTACCGACTAACTCTTTCTTGCATGTTATTCTAATCATTAGATATGTAAATCAATGCCTTTAAAAATCGTTTGGAGGAGATCCATATGAAAAAAACTATTGCTCAAAACAAGGTGAAGATAACAGACAGCTTTTGGAGTCATTATTTAGAGGTTGTTAGGGAGCAAGTGATTCCATATCAATGGGAGGCATTAAATGATAGGATACCAGGTGCCGCACCAAGTCATGCTATCGAAAATTTTCGCATTGCAGCAGGTGAAACAGAAGGTGAATATTATGGGATGGTGTTCCAGGATAGTGATGTTGCGAAGTGGTTGGAAGCGGTTGCATATAGTTTGGAAAATCATCCAGACGAAGAACTTGAACAAACAGCCGATCAAGTCATTGCATTACTAGGTAGAGCACAACAGGAAGATGGATATCTGAATACTTATTATACGGTAAAGGAACCTACGAAGCGCTGGTCAAATTTACGTGACAATCATGAATTATATTGTGCAGGTCACTTAATTGAGGCCGCTGTAGCGTATTATCGGACAACAGGTAAGCGAGAGTTTCTCGATATTATGTCACGTTATGCTGACTATATTGATACTGTTTTGGGTAAGGAAGAGGGGAAATTAAAAGGATATCCAGGACACCAGGAAATTGAGCTAGCTCTTGTCAAATTATATGAAGTAACCAATAATGACAAGTATTTGAATCTAAGCAAATATTTTATCGATGAACGAGGCAACTCTCCTCATTATTTTGATATTGAGAAAGCAAAACGAGAGGATGCCAACCCGTTTTGGTTCAATAATCAATATACGTATCATCAAGCACATCTACCTGTACGTGAACAAAAGGTTGCTGTTGGTCATTCAGTTCGTGCTACATATATGTATACAGCAATGGCAGATCTTGCAGTGAAAACAGGTGATGAATCATTAAAGTCTGCATGTGAAGCACTTTGGGAAAATGTCACTGAAAAGCAAATGTATATTACAGGTGGTATTGGTTCGATGGAATTTGGTGAAGCATTTTCATATGATTACGATTTACCGAATGACCTCTCCTATACAGAAACTTGTGCATCCATTGCATTAGTATTTTGGGCAAAATCAATGCTAAATTTAGAAGTAAATCGGCATTATGCAGATGTGATGGAGACGGCTTTATATAATGGGACAATAAGTGGTATGGATTTAGATGGGCAAAAGTTCTTTTATGTTAATCCACTTGAAGTAGTACCTAAAGCATGTGAAATCCGTCGCGACAAAAAGCATATAAAACCTGTAAGACAGCCTTGGTTTGCTTGTGCTTGTTGTCCTCCGAAGTTAGCGAGATTAGTTTCTTCAATCGGGCATTATATTTATGGACAGAACGATTCACATGTCTACGTTCATTTATATATGGGAAATGAAACAAATTTGGAGGTTGCTGGCAAACAAGTTACAATCTCACAAAAAACAAATTATCCTTGGGATGGAAATGTTGTAATTAAAATCAATCCAGAAGAAGAACATACTTTTACTCTAGCAGTAAGGATGCCTGGCTGGGCAAAAAAAGGAACCGTCATGGTGAATGGAGAATTGATTGATTATGTTCCTTTGATGGATAAGGGATATGTCTATATAAGTAGAGTCTGGAAACGAGGAGATAAGATAGAGCTTTCCTTTCCAATGGATATAACGCGAATTCAAGCGAGTCCATTTGTCCGACAAAATGTTGGAAAGGTTGCGATACAGCGTGGCCCTATCGTTTATTGTTTAGAGCAAGTCGATAATGGTGACAACCTTCATAGTATTCTATTGCCAAGGGATACAGAATTAAGGGCAGAGTTTGCAGCAAATTTACTAAATGGAGTTGTTGTGATAACAGGTGAGGCAGAGAAAATTGTAGAATCTGCTTGGGGCAACAAATTGTATCGTCCGGTATCAGAGGATACAACACGGGTTCAAATTAAAGCAATCCCTTATTATGCTTGGTGTAACCGAGAACCAGGTGAAATGATTGTTTGGATTAATGAGAAGAGATAATGAAATAAATTGGAAGAATAGAGACGAAAGAGGATGACTCAAAAAGGGACCCTCCAACAAACACAGGTATATAGTAACTAACCTCATGATTAGTCTATATATTATGTTTGAGGGGCTGAACCTTTGCTTTGAGCCACCCTCTTTTTGAGCCTTGAAAAATGTATTTCCATACATCTATTTTTCAGGACTAGAGATCGTTTACCTTGAACTTATTGGTTTAATACTAGTTAGACATATACATGAATTATTGAAATATTCTAGGAGGTAATTGCTTGACAATTCGCTTTGAAATACAAAAAAACTTTAACGTATCACAGCAAACAACCTATTCTAGTTTGCTTGATCTGGATGCTGCTAAGCACTGGATGCAAGGTTTTGTTGGTATCGAGCGCTTGGATGGTGGACCAATAAAGGTGGGAAGCCAGTGGAGGGAAACTAGGAAAATGTTCGGGAAGGAAGCAACTGAACATTTCGAGGTTATCGAACTTGAGGAACCAAATAAAATTGTCCTTTGCTGTGATGGTGCGAAAGGAACGACAGGCAAAGGTCTGTTTGTGTTTACCTATATCATTACTTCGTCAGGGAACGAATCAAACGTAGTATTACACGGTGAGATAAAAGGACTTAGCGGTTTAACGAAATTATTTGGAAAAGTGATCGCTGGATCCTTTAAAAAGGCGTGTGAAAAAGATTTGGATGCACTAAAAGCTTATTTGGAAAATGAGTGAAGCCTCCGAATGATTATGTATCGTATATGATTAATAAGAGAAGCTTCAAATTCTAAGTCACCATTACTGGTGGCTATTTTATTTGAATGGAACTGTACGTTTATCAATATTTAAGTTCCCTATTAAACTTTACATGTGCGTACATGGGCTAGGTAATTGGTATCAATAATATTAATGGAATAAGATTGAGTAATGGTAAGCAGTAACATAGATTTATCAAGGTATTTTGGCAGGGTTAGAAAAACAGAGGAATTCTGTTGGAAAAATAATAGATAACGATTATAATAGTTGTAAGTACATGTTTCTGTTTGCGGATCTTAAAATCCGCAAACAAGTTAAATGTTTTTATGATTAAAGTTGTACTTACCTCTATCATTCTAGCAAAGGAGAGCATCTATGAAACGAAACGAGAGTAATATTTCATATAACGACCGTATCATTGCTCATTATTATTTTGATGATCCTGAAAATATCGGAAAAGACAGCTCAGGGAGTGGAAATGATGCCATAACAGAGGGAGTAACAAGCCCTATCGTTGAAACAGTAGGCGGCAGAACAGCTGTTACGCTTGCCGGTGGAAAAAATGGCACTTCTTATTTAAAGCTTCCTTCTGGTTTACTCAAGGATATTAACGACAATACGGGGATTACGGTTAGTACATGGGTTTACTTGAAAAAGGGTACGAATGTTTGGGAAAGAATTTTTGATTTTGGTAAAGGGTCAGCAGGCCCATACCTTTTTCTAACAAGAAATTTACGGGGCACATGTTTTGCTGGAGCTGATCTTGTTGCAGATACTGGGAGAACGTATTCCTCAGGTGAATGGATTCATGTTGCCATGTCTGTTACTGGTACAGAAGGTGGGACGTTAAGCAGTGCAGGTCCTGTTATTTATGTGAACGGTGAAGTAGCTGCAGACGGTTCGATTAGTCAAACTTCAAGCGGAACGTATGCAAAGCTTCGCAGTTGGTTTGAAACATTCGAGGATCCATCTAATTACAGTTATAATTACATAGGAAGATCACAGCATGAAGCAGATGCGGATTTTAACGGTTCCATATCTGACTTCCGGATTTATAAAGCAGGGTTTACGCAGGACGAGATTATTGAGGTGATGTGTGAATCATTAACAGATGCTGAAATTGTTCAGCTTGCGAAGGATAAATATTTATCTTTTCCGATTACGATCGTCTCAAATGATCTGTCATTGCCATCCTCGCTTATGGGAGGAAAGGTCGAGCTATCTTGGAAGTCGAGTGATCCCGTATCGTTATCGAATGATGGAATAGTAGGTGAAATCAGCAACCCTAAAGGTGTTACACTAACAGCTATTTTAAGCAAGGGAGACTATACTACAGAAAAGGAATTTACAGTATCTGTCCTTCCTAAAGAGCTTCCATCTCATCTGTTAACAATTGACGGAAGCAACGAAGTGTTAGATATTAGCGAGACGTTATACGGACTATTTTATGAAGACATTAACAATGCAGCGGACGGTGGAATATATGCAGAGCTTGTGCAAAACCGTTCCTTCGAATCATTCGTCTTTGATACGTATTCCCACGCTTCTGGGGAATGTGGCTGTTCAACAGGAAGAAACCATGAACCGTTACACGCATGGTTTGGTGATATTGATAAAGTAACCGTTAACAATACTGGTGGATTGAATGAATTTTTTGGTATCTCAGATCAAGACGTTAATTCTCATTATATAACTGCACCTGACAGAAGCACGATAATCAATAAAGGGTTTACCGATTCGAATCATCATTGTGCCATGTTTATTAAACAAGGTGACCGCTACGATTTTACGATCTGGGCAAAGGCAGAATCCGCAGGCAAAATCACATTACAATTACAAAATCAAGATGGTGAGCCAATAAGCGATACACAGACCGTACAAGTTGAAGGTGGAAACAGCTGGAAAAAATACGGTGTTGATTCAAAGATTGTCTTAACTGGAACGAAAACGTCACTTGGTCAGCTTATTTTAACCTTTAACGGTGAAATCTCAATCGATATGGTTTCATTAATGCCACAGGATGTCTGGGGTGTAAATGAGGAAGAAAGATCAGAAACAGCCCATGCAAATTATAAAGGAAATCCAAACTATCGTTTAAGAAAGGATTTAGTTCATGCGCTTGTAGACCTGCATCCAACTTTCCTTCGTTTCCCTGGTGGCTGTATTTCAGAAGGCTCCTATATTTGGGATAATGTCTACGAATGGAAGGATTCTGTAGGGGATATCGAAATTCGTAAAGAAAACTTTAATGTATGGGGTTACATGATGACGATGGGATTAGGCTATATGGAATATTTCCAATTAGCTGAAGACCTAAATGCAACACCTCTTCCTGTTATGGCTTGTGGTGTACTCTGTCAGGCGCGTTCAGATTATGTCAATCCGGCAGGTGGAGAGCTAAGAGAGCACTTTGTTAAAAGCTTTACTGATTTAATTGATTTTGCGATAAGCACTGACTTTGAACATAATGAGTGGGCTGCTTTGCGTAAAAAGATGGGCCATGAAGCACCGTTCGACCTACACTATTTAGGTGTCGGTAATGAAAACTGGGGTACTGAGTTTTTTGCAAACTTTGAATACTTTAAAGCTGCGATTGACGAATATATGGACAAGCATTATCCGGGCTATGTGCTTCATATCATTTCAACAGTTGGTGCACAAGCGGATGATGACGCATATCAGGAAGGCTGGAAGTTCTTAAGTGGAAACCTAGCAGAGCCTGCTACTGTAAGCTTTACTGACGGTAAGACAGTGACAGAAGAGGTCGTTACTTGGTATGAAAAGCAAGCGAACTACATGGATACGATTGCTGATGAGCACTACTACCGTTCAAATGAATATTTGTTAAACAATGCTGATAGATATAACTATTATTACAGAGCATATCAGCCTGACGGAAGCTTAGATGAAAAAGAAACTTCCAAGGTGTTCGTTGGCGAATTTGCTTCAACAGATAAGAATACATTAGCTGGTGCGATTGCTGAAGCAGCGATTATGACAGGCTTTGAACGAAATTCTGATGTCGTTAGATTAGCAGCTTATGCACCGTTATTTAACAAGGTCTTAACTGATGGAACGTACCGCTGGACACCAGATTTAATTTGGTTCGACGATGAAACGGTTTGGTACACACCAAATTATTATGTACAGCATCTTTTTGCAAAATATCTTGGTAAGAAATTGTTAGGGACGTCATTTTCCATTTACAGAAATGGTCATCTTACAGAGCTTACTCCGCGAGGCGGAATCGAAATTGCGGCAGGTAATGCAGAAATTCATGTTAAGCAAGTGAAGGTAATTGAAAATATAACGGGTACAGTGCTTTTCGAACAGGACTTCACAAAGGAACTGAGCTCAGAATGGAAGGTTATCCCAGGATCTGTGGGATATACAATAGATCCGGAAAAGGGGCTTGTCTTACAGGCGCAAAACGGTGGTTTAAACGGATTATATATAATGAATGATAGCTGGATGAACTATAAAGTTGAAGTTACAGCGACAAAAGTATCAGGTAATGACGGCTTTTATGTTGGTGTAGGTTTGACAAATATTTCACCAGAGAAAAAGGAAGTTCTCGAATATGCAATAGGATATAACGGAAATGCGACTGGTGTAAAGGTATATAAAGAAGGTGTTCAAGGCTACATGCTAGGTGATTACTCATCAAGTACAGCTGCAGGCAATTTGCGTACAAGCTGCTATGAGGTACTAGCTGACAATACACCATATACGATCTCAGTCAATTTTGGTGGAGAATCTGGAAATCGTCTTATCTGTTCTTATACAGATGGTGCTTTTACAAGCAAAGTATTGGATTATAAGCTTGAAGCGTATAACCGGGACATTTTTAACTCTGTAACAAAGGATGAAAAACACGTCTATGTAAAGCTTGTTAATGCAGATCCATTCGAAAAAACAACGAAAGTTTCGTTAAAAGATTTAAATGTAGCTACTAAAGCGAAACTGATTACGGTAACCGGTGATGAATCACTCGTCCATACATCAAATGTCAATAAAAAGAACGCTGAGCTAATTGTTCCATCAGAAAAAGAAATTAAGCTTGATGACAATTGTGCAATTATTCCTTTATCGGCTAATTCAGTGAATATTATTGTTTTGGATTTAAAATAAGGATTTTACGGGACATGTTTGTGAAAGCAAGCATGTCCTTGTTATCTATCAAGGTGTGAAGCGATATGTTAGATTTGTAGATAATGGTGATTTAATAAATCAATGGAAATAAACACAAGAGAAAGGAAGAGTAGGATGCAAGCGTATTTATTTGTCCATTTTCGAGAAAAGTCGACTCCAGATGGTGAGCAGGTATATTTTGGGCTAAGCAAGGATGGCTACCATTGGGAAGAAGTAAATGATGGCCGGCCAATCCTATGGGCTTATTATGGAGACAAAGGTGTAAGAGATTTTACAATTATCCGCGCCAACAAAGATAAAAAGTTTTATATTTTTGCAACAGACTTAAGTCTTGCTTACGGTATGCGCAATCAATACAACAACTCCTGGGAAGAAATCGCAAAAAAGGGAAGCAAGTGTTTTTCTGTATGGGAATCTGATAACTTGGTAGATTGGTCAGAGCAACGGCTTGTGAAAATAGGCAACGAGGATTTCGGCTGTATGTGGGCCCCGGATATTATTTATGACCAAGAGCAGGATGACTATGTACTTCATTGGTCATCACCTCATAAGCATAATGATTTTGGCTGGAAGGGAATTTACTATAGCCGAACTAAGGATTTTGTTCAGTTTACCGAGCCTAAAGCATTGTATCAGAAGGAAGATAGTGGTGTGATTGATTCTGCTATTTATGAGGAAAATGGCAGTTATTATATGTTTGTAAAAAGTGAAGACAAGCCGGCAAAAATCGTGCTTATGAAGGCTGAGAAAGTAACCGGACCTTACACTCGTGTTGAAAACTTTGATAAAAGTATGGAGTCATTGGAGGCGGGACTTTATGAAGCGCCAACAGCAGTCCGGCTTGTGGATGGAAAATGGTGCTTGTTCCTTGACTTTTACGGTGTGCCTGGCGCGGGGCAGGGGTATGTTCCATTTATTGCAGATAGTCTTTCGGAAGGGAATTTTGTTCGCTCTGATCAGGCATTTGAGTTTCCATATGGATTTAAGCATGGAACGATTTTGACGATTACGATGGAAGAATACGAACGGATAAAAAATCATAAGTGGGAAGAGTAATGGTTAGCAATTGAATTGACAAGAACAAATAAGAATATCGTTTTTTTATGGCTCTGTTAAACCTAGTAAACAAGTGTACTCTTAGTCTCGTTTAACAGAGCCAATTTTTTAAAAATTACATTTGAAATGGTAAAGCTAGTAAAATAAGTAGGAAGCCATTTTTTATTGTTTCATTCTAAAATGGATTTGTTCTATTTTGTTCGTTATTATACAGTATCGATATTGAATTTTATTTGTTAAATCAACCAAGCTTAAGTATTGATGAAAGCCTGCCCCTGTATCAATTCCTAATTTGCGTTCATGATGCCATAGCTCCCCAAGGTTTTTTCCGAATTTAAATGTTGGGGTATGACCAAAAACAACCGTTTGAGGTAAGAGATGCTGTTCTGAAAAAAATGGCTCGCGTATTGTTAGTAAATCATCCTGACATTGCTCTGTTATACCTCTATGTGGATGTATACCTGCGTGTACGAATAAAAATTGATCCGTCATAATATATAAAGGCAATTGTTTAATAAATGTATCAATTTCCGTGCTGAAAATTTTCCTTTTCTCTTGTAGATAATTATGCTCATGGTTACCTAATATCGCCTTAGCACCGTTTTTTACTAGCTCCATGACTAGCTCAAGGACTAATGTGCTATCGGGCCCTTTGTCAATATAATCCCCACATAAATAAAGCTTATCTTGAAAGCAATCATATTTTGCCGCTTGTAATAATGAGGATAAAGCTTGTACATGACCATGTATATCTGATATCGCCAAAATTCTCAATGTATAATGCCTCATTCCTTAACTTTCTTTATAAATCCAAGCTTTTTCTGCATGGATTTCCACCCATACTTTGTCACCTTTTTCGTAAATCTTGTCTGTCAGAGAGGTGACAGACCCCTCATTGGTTTCGATGATTAATCGCCATTTTTCTCCTTCATAAACGATATGACTGATAACACCAGCAAACGAATTATCAACATGTTGACGATGAATGGTTGTCGTTTCGGTACCTGTGACTAGAACACATCGTTCGTCCTTTTCAAGTTGTCCTTTAGCGCGGACAATGTAATCGCCAATTTTAATGGAATTGCTGCTGTGGGCAATCCCGTTTACACGATTTGTCATCCCTAGCAAGCCCGCAACCCAAAGTGAGGCAGGATTGCCGCGAACCTCATGGGGAGTGCCAAATTGTTCAATATGACCGTTTCGTAAAATTAAGATTTTATCTGCTAAAGCATATGCTTCGAGTGGGTCATGTGTAACGTGTAAAGCAGTCGTTTTAAATTCCTTCAATAATTTTGAAAGCTCATTACGCATTTCAAACTTTAGCTGCATATCTAAATTTGATAGAGGCTCATCAAGTAAGAGTAATTTCGGCTCAGTAGCTAAAGCCCGGGCAATCGCAACACGCTGCTGCTGTCCGCCGGAAAGCTCGCTCGGATAACGGCCTTCAAGCCCTTGTAATTGCAATAAATCAAGTAAAAATTGTACCTTTGCATTACGTTTTTCTTTTGGCTTTTTCTGCATTTTTAGCCCGTATCCAATATTTTTTTCAACCGTTAAATGGGGCCATAAAGCATAATCTTGAAATACCATATTAATTCCTCTCGTTTCAGGTGAGGCGGAATATTTTTTTGATGAGATTACTTGATCGTTTAAACGAATTTCTCCATCATTTAAATCCTGTAATCCAGCAACGATTTGCAAAAGGGTCGATTTACCACAGCCAGACGGTCCTAATATCGAAAGAACTTCTCCTTCCTTCATCGTAAATGAGATATTTTCTAAAACTTTTTGCTGATTATACTTCTTTGATACGTTCTGTACGATTAATGACATGTTTTCTCTCCTTTTTTCCTAGCGCGGCTAACCATGTGAAGCCTTTCTCGATAAACCATTTAAATGCCATCATAATGACGATAACAAGCGATCCACTAATGATTGTTGCAGCTGTTGCATAGCCGTAATTTAAATCCTCGAATGCTTTATTAATTGCAACCGGTAATGTTATATAGTTTGGAGGGTAGAGAATCGATGTTATCGCTAAATCAAAAATACTTGTCCCAAATGCAGTTAGGCCTGCTGTTAATAGCGAGGAACGCAGTAATGGAATTAAAATCGACTGCATTCTTTTGAAAAAACCAGCACCTTGCAAGGCAGCGGCGTTTAACTGTGATGGGGGAATTTTCGTCACAGCCCCAATCATCAGACGTGCAGCAATCGGGATCGCTCCAGCAACACTTGCTAGCACTAAAATCGCAGGTGTGCCGTATAGCTTTAAATGAATTGCTTCCAAAAATTGCTGATTCCAAATAAAAATATAGCCGATCCCTAGGACAACACCAGGGACAGCTAATGAGATGACAGAAATGGAGTCAATCCATTTTCGGTATTTAAAGTCAGTAAAAACTAAGACATAGCCAATTAACATGCCAATGATTAAGCCTAAAATTCCTGCTAATAAAGCAATTGATATTGAGTTGAAAAATCCTTCAAGAGTTGCAGACTCAACACTGAAAAATTGTTGATAATGACGAAACGTAAAGTTATTTAATGAAATGCCATTCCCTAACGTATCCATGAATGAAACAACGATACTGCTTCCAATAGGAATTCCAAGCATGATAATTAAACAACATACGACAAAGCCATCGAATAACCAGCCAAATCGTACCTTCATTGCATTTTTACGAATGCTTTGGCCTGAAATATATGAATAGGAACCTTTTCGCAAAGCCCATAATTGAATGGCCATAACAATAAAAATAATCAAGACTAAGTAAAACGATAAAACGCCAGCCATATCAAATCGAATCGGTGCTGTATAAAGCGCTGAATAAATCGAATACGATAATGTCGGGAAACTATATACAGCAGCTAATGAAGCAGGTAAGCCGAAATCACCAATCGCATCCATAAAAATTAAAGCAGCACCCGAAAGTAAGCTAGGCATTAATAATGGAATTTGGACGGTAGTAATTGAATTCCAGCTGTTTGCACCGTTTAAACGTGCTGCAGCTATTAAGTTATTCATATTCCACTCTAACGCAGCAGTAACCGCTAAATAAGCATATGGAAATTTACATAACGTCATAATAAAGATGAGACCAATTGGGTGGAAAATAAAGGATGGCACCCATTCAAGTCCAAAAAACGTGACGGCAATACCTTTTCCACTGGCAAATAAAACCCAGCCCTGTGCAATAATAAAAGAAGGCATAATAAGCAATGCCCATGCAGTAAAATCTAAGATGATCCGACTTTTTAAATGATAGGTCGAGCGTAATATGGCAAGCATTGTGCCAAGAAGGGTACCGAACACTGTTGTTCCAGCGGCAAGCAACAATGAATTTGTTAATGATTTACTCCACAATTTTCTTTCGAAGATGTCAAACACTAAGCCAAAGCCTGCGAAATTTAATTCACCAAAAAAAATACCTGGTAAAAAAATTTGTATCAGTACAGCTAGAAGTGGTAAGACAATTAATAAAACTAGCAATAATAAAACGCCCCACCCTAAAAGAGTAGGGGCAGTTCGTTTATTTAGAAGCATGCGCGGCATTGCTTTACCTCCTAATTATTGAACAGATTGATCTGAAAACCATGTTTTAATTTCCGCTTCATTTTCAGCAGCTTTAGCGGGGTCTGCAATTAATAAAGGTGCTTCTTTATCACGGTCATCCGGGCTTTCAACATCTTTAACAGAAGAAGTAAAATAACCTTCAGTACCACCATTGATCATTTCTTTTTGTGTTTCATATTCTAATAGGAAATTAATAAATGCTCGAGCAGCTTCTTCATTGTCTGTTTCACTGCTAATCGCTGCGTAACGAACAGATGCTGGAGCACCTTCCTCTGGCCAGATAATTTCCACTGGCTCTCCATCCTGAACCATTTTATATGCGTTAGATTCTTGGAGGGCAGCTACTTTGATTTCTCCACTTAATAATGCTTCTACTACATTTGGGTTTTTAGGATATACTTTCGTGCCATTTTCAAATAGCTTCGTAAAATATTCCTTTCCAGCGTCCATACCTTGTTCCTCAAAAAACCATGCGACAAATGGATAAGCAGGTGCTGCAACAGCCGGATCTGCCATACCGACAGAATCCTTAAAACGCTCGTCCGTTAAATCTTCCCAAGTCTTTGGTGCTTCTTCAGCTGTAATTTCGTTCGTATTATAGACAATTACTCCCGCAGCATGAGCGCCAGTAGGATAATAGGCATCGGTTTTCGGCAATAATTCCTTTCCAAAGTCATTTAAATTTGCTTTATTTTCTAAATCAAGGTTCTGCTTAAACATCCCTTCATCATCCCATCTTGAAAAGGATGCTTGACCATCCATCCAAACTACATCCCAGTTTGGATTTGATTTTTCTGATTCGATTCGCGATTGAATTTCTGCACCGTTGCCGACAACGATTTCCACATCATAGTCTGTAGCTTCTTCAAACAATGGCTCAATCATTTCATCAAAGTCATTAACATAAACAGTTAATACGTCATTTTCCTTCGTCGTCTTGGAACTTGTGCTACCTGCTGTCTTTTCCGTTTCATTTCCTGAACATGCTGATAATGCTAATGTTGCTGCAAATAATAACGCGATTTTTTTCATGAACTAACGACTCCCTTTAACCATGTATTGTTTACATCATCAAGAATAACCAATGAATATGAAGAAATTTGTAGGAGATTGTAAAGATAGTGTTAAATAAAATCTTAATATATTGATAATTAGAAAGATTTTATCTATATTTTAGTGGAGGGAGGTGGCGGAAATGAATATTCAACAATTAAAAATATTTATTGCCATCGTTGAGCATCGTAAATTAAGTTTAGCAGCAGAAAAATTACAGCTAACACAGCCGACATTAACATTTCATTTAAAGGCTTTACAGCAAACGCTTGGAACATCATTATTTGAAGAGCATTTACCACATCGGTGGATTTTAAATAAGGCAGGGAAAATTTTATATCCTTATGCAAAGCAAATGATTCAATTGCAAACGAATGCTGTTCAAGAAATCACACACTTAAATGAATTTCAGCGCACACTGTTAAAAATCGGTGCAAGTGAAACGACAGCTACATATATTTTGCCCTCATATTTAGCTACGTTCCAAAAACATCATGAGGATTATAAAATATCGTTAACTGTTCAAAAAGCTCCAACAATATTAGAAAAAATTAAGAAATATGAATTGCAAATAGCGATTATTGCACATGGACCGATAGAGGACGATGAATTATATGTCCTCCCGTTAGCTGAAGATCCATTAGTCATTGCTGTGGAGCCAAATCATCCTTTAGCTGCAATTAAACAACTGAAAGTAGAAGATCTGTTACCTTATCCATTTTTATTACATGAACAGCAATCAACAAGCTACCGTTTAGCAAAGGAGTGGATGGATTCACACAGCATTCCGTTAAATATCACAATGGAGATAGGTTCGATTCAAGCACTAAAGGAAGCGGCGGAAGCAGGTATTGGGGCAGCAATCTTACCAAAGCTTAGTCTTGAAAAGGAGCTTATCCAAAATCGTTTAGTTGCACTGCCGTTACCACAATATACGAACAAGAGGTTCATCTATAGTGTTCAACATAAAGAACATCTGTTTGAAAACACTATTTATAATACGTTTATCCAATTTATTCATCAAAAACTAGCGAATTAGTAGAGGGATGTCCTGTAGAAAATTTATTTTTTAGTACATAGTAGAGTGACAATCAATTTTTTTGTACATTTAATTTGTATGGTAGGTAACAAGCAGATCTATATAATTTCTAAGTCTTGTTCAGCTTAGGTTTTGATAGATAAATAGGGGGAATTACTGTGATTGATTGGCGATGGCCGGAAGTTGATGCATTAGAAGAACAACAACGATGGAATGAAGCAAAATCGCTCCTAATTAAGAATTGGCGGGAAAATCCCAATGACCTAAAAGCGAGTATTCGACTAGGTTTCCTTTGCTGGTATATCTTAGTCGAAGAAGGACCACTCGCGATTAAAGATGTCGATTTTGATGAGGTACAAACGGTTTTAAATGAGGTTACCCATTTCGGATTGGCTCATTTTATAACAAATGAGGATTTTCTTTGGTGTTTTGGATATATGATTTCGCTGTTCCCGCATTACTTCGGTGACGACGAATTTTGGGAAGAAAAAGGTATTGTGATGTTAAAGCATGCTTATGAACGATGTCCAGATGAACCAGTTTATAGATATTCGTACCTAGGGTCATTTTCTAAGCCAGACGAAAAACTGGAAGAAGAGTTTTATCAGGTGCAAGCTGTTCTTGAAGAAAGATTTCAAGGAGAAGGTGTTTTATCCGGATATTTTAAAAGTGTGTGGCATAGTTAGAACGCAAAATGATTTTAAAAGTGGTAGCAAATTGAGGAAAAGAAGAACCTTTAGAAAATCAACATCAATTTATTATGAAGACTGAAGGAAAACATATAGATTTGCTTGCCTTCAGTCTGATGTCCTCTGTATAAGGCTAAGAAGCTGAGTATTTCGATTTCTTATTATCGTTTATAAAGGGCATTACTCAAGCGGATTTTTCGCATCTTTAAACGTTTCATAAATCAACCGGGGTTCTTCGTTATCAAATCTCATTAAGCCCATCGTTGAAATGCCATTAATTTGTTTGTTATATCCAAGTCTTGTTTTATAATCCTTTAACACCCAGAACGTATATCCAGCCATATAGGATAGCCGGCTTGGGTCTGTTACTTGATTCCAGTGATTGAGAAACTTTGCTGATTGCCATTCTTCCGTACCTGATTGTGTTGAGTCTCCATGCTTAAGTTCGTCTTCAATATGTGCCCAAGTTCCATTTTCCGTTATTAAAATCGGTTTATTTGGATGGTTTCGATGAACCGCATCTAATGTTGTCCCTAGGTCTTTATCCTCCTGATAAAAGTATCCGAAATATTCATTTAAACCGATGACATCTGCTAAATCATAGGCTGGATCCCAGCTGCTTCCAGATGCCCATGTGACTGGGCGGTTTTGAATATCAATACTTTTGACAGCTGACTTCATATCTGCAAGCCAGTCACGATAAACTTGTTCATCATCCCAAATTTGTGACTCATTTTGTAAGGACCACATAATAACCGAAGGATGATTAATTTGGTTCCATGCCATACTTAATACTAATGACCTAGATAGTCCGTAAGAGCTTGTTTGCAACGCTTCTTGTTTCGTATCAAGCCACATATTATCAACATCATCAAGAACCATTATTCCATTTTTGTCTGAAAAATCATATACATATGGATGACGATTGTAGTGGCTATTTCGAATAAAGTTGGCATTAACATTGAGAACATGATTCAGCTCTGTGTCGTACTCCTCGATCGTCATCGATTTCCCATTTTCAGCTGTTTCCTCATGCCAATTAAGACCTTTTAAAAAGAGCTGATCTCCATTTAACGTTAGCTTGCTGCCTTCAACAGCAATCGTTCTCATTCCATAATTCGTTGAAAGGCTGTCATCAACAGAGTCTTTTCCGTTCTGCTTGCCTTGCCCTTTCCCTTTTCCTTTAAAGAGTGAAGCAGTTACTTTATAAAGGGTAGGAGATTCAGGTGACCAATAGTCTGCATTTGGAATGGTAAAATCGAATGAAACAACCTTCACTTCACCTGGCTTTAAAGTAATTTCTCGTGACTGTTGTTTCCCACCAGTTTGATTACCGGGATTAACGACTAATTGTCGATGTGCTTGTTTATCACCGTGATTATAAACAACAACTTTTGTTGTCAACGTATGATCGCCAGTTGACGTGAGAATTTTGCTAACTGTTACTTGTGAAGTTGCCTCCAAATAGACGCTGCGGGTAATCCCAGCATACCGCCAATAGTCAACAGGCTTGTACGGCAGCTCTGTATCATTTGTTACAGGCTTTGCGTCAGGACTTGTATAAGAATCAAAGTCTGCTCTTCGATTAACACGAACTGCAATCACATTATCTTTTCCAGGCTGTACATATTTACTGACATTTAGTGAAAATGGAGTATTTCCACCTTCATGCTCACCTACAAAATGGCCATTTACGTATACCCATGCGCGATAGTTAACACCGAGAAAATGAAGCTTAACAAATTGATTTTTCCAGTTGGCATCAAGTGAAAAATGGGTCCGGAACCATGCGTCACCATCATAAAAAGCACTGCCAACACCGAAGTTAGAGCCATCATATGTTCCAAAATCAGGGGTATCATATAAATCCCAGCTGCCAGGTACCTTTTCAGACTGCCAATTTGCATCATTGAATTCTTTTGCATACCATTTTTCGTTCATTCCTTGCTTATCAGGATCCATTGAAAATTTCCATTTCCCATCAAGTGATAAATAGCTTCTGCTAGGTTCTTCTTGTGTCCATGTATCAAACGAAGGGACCGGTTCACCATATTGATACAAAACATTTGTCCCATCAATTGAATGAACTTCCGTGTTCATTGGCTCTCGTTCTGCGGAATTCGTCGTTACTGTAGTACTGTTATTAGCAACAGCTCCTCCGGCAAATAGGGTAGAAAATAGAAGAAGAAAAACGATCCCACAATAAATGGATTTTCGAAACATATTGAAACCTCCCGACGGATTGTTATTGAGATTAATAAACTTTTAAGTAGAAGAGATGATCTAAGGATGAATTGCTCAAAAAATGAAACCCGTTTCATAAAAATGAAAAATGACAGAAAGCGCATACAATTTATTCTAAGTAGCCTGCTTTAGCTTCACCTCCTTTAAGAATTAACAAGTACATTATACAAACTTTTCAGACATAACTTTAACTATTGGGTTTGAAATGAAAAGGGTTTCAAAATTTAAATTTTAAAAAAAAGTTACTCGCCAAGAGATACATTTCTGAACCTAATAAAGCTTGTTATTATCATTCCGAAATGATGAGATGAATCAAAATTTACATCAAAATAGAGGGAAAAATCAATGAGGATTTCTCAAATAATACCAAGCAAGCTTTTGCCTGGTCAATATCTTTTTATAAAAATAGGGAAATGGGTTTATGAAGTGGGGACTGTCCCCATTTTATAATTTAAGCCTAATAGACGAATAGGGATTGATGTACTAAACTTAGGTTAGTAATTTATATATTACTAGAAGATTTAATGACAAGGTGGGGATGAATCATGGAACTTAAAAGGAATCAGAAGCTGTTATTTATTGGTGATTCAATAACAGATTGCGAGAGAGCAAAACCTGAAGGGGAAGGATTATTCGGTGCATTAGGAAAGGGCTACGTCTCATTTGTAAACGCATTCTTAACCTCTACATATCCGGAATTAGGAATTCGTGTAGTTAATAAAGGAATTTCCGGAAACACAGTACGTGACTTAAAAGAAAGATGGCAAGAGGATGTTATGAATCAAAAACCAGATTGGCTATCGATCATGATCGGAATAAATGATGTATGGAGACAATACGATTTACCTTTCATGAAGGATAAGCATGTGTACATGAACGAATATGAGGAAACCCTTCGCAATCTTGTCGAAAAAACAAAGCCGCAAGTAGAGGGATTAGTGTTAATGACTCCTTACTATTTGGAGGCCAATCCAGAAGACGAGATGCGGAAGGCGATGGATGAATATGGCGCTGTCGTTCAAAAAATTGCAGAAGAAACAAATTGTTATTTTATTGATACACAAGCAGCTTTTAATAAACTATTAGATAAAATTTACCCAGCAGCATTAGCTTGGGACAGAGTTCACCCAAATGAAGCAGGGCATATTTTACTAGCACGTGCTTTTCTCAATAAGGTTGGCTTTGATTGGAGTAAATAATAAATTATGGGCTTTGAAGTTTCAATTGGATAGAGCAGAGTCGTCAAAATTGGGACTCTGCTTACCCCCGCACTACTTATTATAGACATTAGAGTGCTCGAGTTTCCTACAACTTCACTATAAATTGATAATGATGAATATCCCATAATGGATGATAACCGACGAATGAGATAATTCAAAATACCTAAACAATATAAAAACCAAATTATTGAATGAAAAAATATGATAAAAGTAGTGAAGAATGTAAAATGGTGTGATATAATGTAGAAAATAGGAATGTAGGGATAGTAGTTTAGGCTTAGAAACTGTGCATGGATTAATTGGTTCGACTGCAGATAGAGCTAAGATTCTTGTACATTGAATACATACGTAAAAAAGCGCTAAACCTTTTTTGGCCTAACGCTCCGCTATTAGAATCAATTCCACTGTTATTTTGTTCTTTATACTTTCACTTGTTGAGGTTTTGGCTGTGGTTTTGGTCTTTTACTTCCTTTACTTTCAGTGAATTTAGTGAAAATAAAAAGTCCTAATATGACAGCACAAATACCTAGATGATAACTAGGGTCTGCCTCGAAAAAGGATAATTTATATAATAAAACAGGTATCGAAATAATCATAACTACAGCTGCTGCAATATAGCAAAGGATAAAGAAAAGTGCTTCTAAAATAGTATTTGCCCATACTGGCAATTCCAAGTTAGAGAGAAACTCCTTTGATTTGTTAAAAAAGGTCCAACCATCCATCGGATAATCAATGATCGACTTCCCAAGTATAGCAACACTATTATTTAAGCCATCAAAAAAATTTAATTGATCCTTCATTACAAATTCGCTCTTATCCTCAACGGAATACTCCTTCCAAATTACCTTAAAGCTATCGTCAGTTTGGGTAGTGACTTTATAGTCTGCAAGTGACATTCCGTAAATGATTGATAAAACGACGAGCAATAAAATCATTCTTCTCATAAACTTCATTTAATCTCACCTTCTAAATCTTAGAATATATTTTTTTATAAAAAATGCCATTACAAATTATACCATAAGAAAGCAGTTATTTGTCTTTTTATCTTGATATTTTTGCGAAAATTTGTTGTTTTATGAATATTTTTGTAATGTAGATGATGAAATTTGTATATTATTGGCGTAGCTAATTGAAAGGGGAGAAGGCGAATATCCCATTGAAATGGAAGAAAACGAGGTGTATGTAAGAGTGAATTCCAAAGTGAAAATCATTTTTTAGAAGATATCTAAAAGATAAGTTTACCGTATAAATATTATGTTAACTAAAAAGTACAATCTATTCTCCTTGTACTATTGTTAAGTTTAAACAATCATTTAAAAGAAAAACGTCAAAAAACAAAAGTTTTTAATGTTAGACTTAATCAGTGAAAAAAACAAAAACAGCTTTCGTACTTAGTACAAAAGCTGCTATCTTATCATTTATCGTAATTACATATAATCGTAAACTGAATCTTCAAAATAGAGCCAGTGATAGTATTCAATCTGTGGATCCGTCATTTGCGCAATTTCTTTCTCATTGAATTTTTGTTTATTTAATAAATCTCTCACTTTGGATTCTCTCGCTGATTGGCTCATCTTAAATCCTCCTCATGTAAAACCGTGATAAAGTTATTGTTTTAGGAAACGTTTTCTTCAATTTCTTAATTTTATTATATATCTCAATTTGAGATGAAACAAATATCAGTTTGAGATGAATTGTTGAAAACTCATATAGATACGTTATTTATTAGTGCTTTTACCTACATAAGATGTCAAAAGGGGTTTGTTTCGTTAAGATTTGAAATAGTTATAGACTTGTATATACAAAAACAGTGTCGTTTATTATTCTTCAATCATTCGAAATATGGTAATATCATATATAATTAAGAATATTCTTACATTGCAAACTAAGACAAGAAAATAATAAGCTTCGTTATAATGATAATGTCTATTTTCACCTAAAATGTAAGTAATCTTATAGATATAAAATAATGTTGAAGTTTGAAAGGGGATTCACCATTTTGAACACAAAATTCTTAGATTTACTTGCTCAAAAGTATGATTCTGAAGAAAAAGTTGTCACTGAAATTATTAATCTAGAAGCAATTCTTAATTTACCAAAGGGAACAGAGCATTTTGTAAGTGATTTACACGGAGAATATCAAGCCTTCCAGCATGTGCTACGAAACGGTTCTGGAAAGGTAAGAGAAAAAATTGAGGACATTTATAAAAAAGTTCTTACGGAAAAGGAAATAAAAGAATTTGCAACATTAGTTTATTATCCAGAAGAAAAAATTAAGCTAATAAAAAATGAATTTGATAATGAAGAAGAATTACATCAATGGTACACAGTCATCATTGAGCGAATGATTAAGCTGATTTCTTATGCTTCATCAAAGTATACACGTTCAAAATTGCGGAAAGCATTGCCTTCTCAATTTGTTTATATTATTGAGGAGCTTTTATATAAAACAGATGAATTCACAAATTTTAAAGAGCCTTATTATTCAAAAATTGTTCAACAAATTATTTCACTTGGACAAGCAGATAAGCTCATTATTGGTCTTGCCTATACGACACAGAGATTAGTTGTTGACCATCTTCATGTCGTCGGGGATATTTATGATCGTGGACCTGAGCCTGATAAAATAATGGAAGCTCTCATTAATTATCATTCAGTTGATATTCAATGGGGGAATCATGATGTCTTATGGATTGGTGCTTTTGCTGGTTCAAAGGTTTGTCTTGCTAATATCATTCGCATCTGTGCGAGATACAATAACCTAGACATTATAGAAGATGTGTATGGCATCAATCTAAGACCATTGCTTAATTTGGCAGAGAAATATTATAAAGACAATCCTTCCTTTAGACCAAAGATTCAGCTAGATGAAACAATATCTGATGAAGAAAAATTACAAATAACGAAAATCCATCAAGCAATTGCGATGATTCAATTTAAGCTTGAAAGTCCGATCATTAAGAGACGTCCAAACTTCAATATGTCAGAAAGACTATTGCTTGAAAAAATCGATTACGAGAAAAACGAAATTACGATACAAGGCAAAACATACGAAATCGAAAACCCTTGCTTTGCAACGATTAATCCAGAAAAGCCTGACCAACTGTTACCGGAAGAAGAAGAAGTCATGGACAAGCTGTTATTTTCTGTACAACATTCCGAAAAGCTTGCGAGACATATGAACTTCCTTATGAAGAAAGGCAGTCTTTATTTGAAGTATAACGGAAATTTATTACTGCATGGCTGTATTCCATTAGATGAAGATGGGAATATGGAAAAAATGGTCATTGAGGATAAACCTTATGCAGGTCGTGAATTGCTTGACGTCTTTGAACAGTATTTACGATACTCATTTGCACATCCTGAAAAAACAGATGACCTTGCAACAGATATGGTCTGGTATTTATGGACAGGGGAATATTCCTCACTGTTCGGAAAAAGAGCAATGACTACGTTTGAGAGATATTTTATTAAAGATAAGGCAACACATAAGGAAATAAAAAACCCATACTACTATTTACGTGAAAAAGAGGAAACATGCCGTCAAATCCTTGAAGAATTTGATCTAGATCCTGATCAAGGCCATATTATTAATGGTCATACACCTGTTAAAGAAATCAATGGAGAAAATCCAATTAAAGCAAATGGAAAGCTAATCGTTATTGATGGAGGCTTTTCTAAAGCATATCAATCAACAACTGGTATTGCTGGATACACGCTATTATACAACTCCTTCGGGATGCAGCTTGTCGCACATAAACATTTTAATTCAAAAGAAGATGTTCTCCAAAATGGAACAGATGTCTTATCAGTTAAAAGATTAGTAGACAAGGAACTAGAACGGAAAAAGGTACTTGAAACGAATGTTGGCGAGGAACTATTAAAGGAAATCTCGATTTTGAATAGCTTGATGGAATATCGGTATATGAAGTGAGGCATCTCCTAGGCTGATTGCCTTGAAGAAAGCCTGACTGTTGAAAAGCCGTTTAGTGTTGGGGCACTGAACGGTTTTTTTCGTTTCTACTTGTAGAATTGGAATGCTAATACGTTAGATAAATAATTGCAGGACTAAGTTTTGTTCCTTGCCTAGCAGTAAATAATAATTAGTGCAGTGAAAATTAGTAAGATTGGGAAAAAGGTATTATTAAATTTTGATTTACAGTTCTTTTCAAATATAAAAAGCGAATGGGCATTGCTACTTCAGTATTATTGGAAATACATTTTGTTGACTAGAAAGATAAAGGAAAGGTGAAGAGAAATGAAATACAATATATTAAATACAATACAAAATCAACATTGGGATATGTTAAAACAATTAATGGGTAAAAAATTGAAGACAATAAATGGAGAAGAACCAGGCGAATTTTCCTTTACTATTACTTTAGAAACGTCTGACTTGTATCTAACTTTAAAAAATGAACCTTCACTGAAGGATGATGATGATGGATATCCACAAATAGTCTTGGAAATTGATCAAACTAACATTGACAATAATATAAGTAAAAGAACTGTTGAAAAAGAAATAAAGGATATTGTAATAGTAAGGAATAAAGTGGCATGGAAAAGTTCAAGCGATGAATGGGAAGTTGTAAGTGATATTGGTATAAAGCTGATATTAGAGGAAGAAGAATTTTTGTTTTTAATGATAGATTCACTTGCAGGTTTTATAAAGGTTATTCATTCTAAGGGGAAAATAAGATTAACACAATGTGACATAGTAGAATATTGGGAGTTTAAGACTGAGGTTATTGAAAGTTTTGAACTTGAAGAAATTACAAGCATTTGAAAGAGTATCTTTTTCTCTAATGAGTCCATTTGTTCCCAGTTCTCTCTAACATTATTTAAAACTTCAAGTAAATGTAATAATATAATAATCTAGAAAAATAGTATACAAGAGGTGCCTTTATTGTGTTTATTAGAAAGATAGTTATTTTATCATTTATATTTTTTCTGTTTTTTTCACTTAATGTAAATAAAATTAATGCTAAGGATAATTTCATATTAAGGAAAGTATTAACAGGAATAAGTTGGACTAAAGTAGATGAAGGTACTAGAATAAATCTAGATTATATAGAAATAAAGAAGGTTGGTGATCAAGAAACAACATTTGGTCCCAATACATATTTTATTGATGCAACTGACCTAGAATATAAAAATTTAGATGAAGAGAAAATTGAAAAATATCTTAAAGAATCAAGTAACAACAGTTTTGTTTATAGTGAAGATAGTGTATATGGTAATTATCTAGATATTTTTGCTGATGTACATAATGAAAATTTAACTAAACAAGAGTTAGATAAAATTGTAGATGACGCTGTGAAAGAAGTTGAAAATTATTATAAGCAAAAGGATCAAATTATTTCTGGAGAGGTAACAATGCCACAAAAAGAGCAGAAAATGGAGAGCGAAGGACAAAATCCTATCTATTTATGGATACTTTCAGCTATACTTGCACTCTTTGGGATTAATATTTTAATGAAAATATTAAACAGAAAAAAGAAATAATAGTTAAACAGTTTCATTAGGAAATACGCTTACTATAAAACAGTAAGCGTATTTCCTTTTTTATAAAATTATCATGGAGTTTGACTTAACTATTATAAGATGGCTTCCTACAAAAATTTTAAATGAAATATTTACAGTTTTTCAATCCATCCATTCAAGAACGTAAAAATCCCCCTTGAATTTCATTTAAAAACATATTAGCAGCAGAGGAAAAAACCTGATGCTTCTTCCATACAAGATTTAAGCCAGATTCAAGTTTTGGATCTAGAGGTCTAAAGCAAAGGTTTCGATCACTTGACGTATTTACGATTTTATCTAGCACAATGGCATAACCAATGCCTTCTTCAACCATAATGCCAGCATTATATGCAAGATTATAGGTAGAGACGACGTTTAATTTATCAAAATCCTCACCAAACCAATCGGCAAATTCATTTTTAGAAAATGTCTGTTTCATAACTTGACGTGAACAAATAAGGGGAACATTTAATAAATCTGTTGCTTGAATCGTATTTTTGCGAGCAAGTGGACTGTCTTTCCTCATCACAACGCCCCAAACATCTTTTGCGGGGATATTGATATAATTGTATTTTGATATATCAGCTGGTTGAATTAATATCCCAAAGTCAAGCAACCCCTTGTCAAGTCGCTCCGTTACATCGTCTTCATTTCCGCTGTAAAGGTGATATCGGATATTTGGATAGTTTAACTGTAGCTTTTTTACTACTCGTGCGATCTGTTTCATGGCGTCTGTTTCCCCACCACCAATGTAAACATCACCACTTATTGTCTCTTCCATGGAATGAAATTCTGTTTCCAGTTTATCAACCATTTCAATGATTTCTTCAGCTCTTTTTCTCAGGTGCATTCCTTCTTCTGTGAGAACAATGCTATGACTTCTTCGTATAAAAAGTTTTTTCCCTAACTCTTGTTCAAGATCTTTTAGTTGCCTTGACAAGGTAGGCTGTGTGACATGCAAAAAATCTGCCGCTCCAGTAATGCTTCCTTCTCTTGCAACAGTAAGGAAATATCGTAAAACTCTTAATTCCATCGCTCACACCTCCTTGATTATGTTTTAGTATATATGTTTCAGAAATGCCTTTCAAGCATATCTAGATATAAGATATAAGTATTTGGAATGTAGGAAATGCACAGCTAGAATAATGAACATAAGGTGAAAGCAACAGGGGGTAGGAAGGATTAAATATGATTACTATTCAACATAAAGTTGTTGTCATGATGGGGGCCTCAAGTGGAATTGGTGTGGCGACAACGAAAAAACTGGCCGAAGAAGGTGCAAAATTAGTTATTGCGGCTCACGCGAAATGGTTGGATTAGATAGGAAACAATGAATCACCTACAAACACAACTATTATGAGTTAAGATTGCCTAATCACTTTTAGAGGCAATTTTTTAATTCTTTGTATTTATATAAAAGGATTTATTTGGAGGTAGATGTATTGGCAAAACAAAGCAAGTTACTTATATTTATTTTAACAATCGGTGTTTTCGGAATTATTAATACTGAAATGGGGGTTATTGGTATACTGCCTTCCCTCGCTGACCATTTTGAGGTCAGTGTTTCAAAGGCAGGATTGCTCGTCAGTCTTTTTGCCCTTGTTGTAGCAGTATCTGGTCCAACTATGCCTCTATTGTTTTCAAGGATAAATCGGAAGAAGGTGATGTTACTCGTACTTGGTACTTTCGTTCTAGCAAACATTATATCGATCTATACAACTAATTTTACCGTTGCATTAATAGCTCGTGTAATACCAGCCCTTTTTCATCCAATATATTGTTCTTTGGCTTTTTCAGTAGCTGCTGACTCAGTTAGTAAAGAAGAAGCACCAAAAGCTGTTTCAAAAGTGTTTATAGGCGTATCAGCTGGGATGGTTATTGGTGTCCCGATTGCAAGCTTTATAGCCAGTACAACGTCCTTACAAATGGCAATGGTATTCTTTGCTGTTGTAAATGCGATAGCATTCGTTGCGACATTACTCATTGTTCCGTCAATGCCTGTTAAGGAAAGACTATCATATGGTGTACAATTATCCGTATTAAAAAAAATCATTACATGGCAGTCCATTATAGCGGTTATTTTCCTTAACTCGGCAATATTCGGTGTTTATAGTTATTTTGCAGAGTATCTGAAAACTGTTACGACGATGTCTGCAAATGCAATTACAATTATGTTAATTGTATTCGGGGGAGCTAATATGATTGGAAACATTGTGGCAGGGAGGTTGCTTACGAAGAATGCAGTAAAGACAGTAGTCACTTTTCCTATTATTTTGGGAGCAATTTATGTCCTATTTTTCCTATTTGGTCCGTTTTCTGCACCGATGCTTTTCATTACTTTCATATGGGGAATCTTAGCTGGGGTAGGAGCAAATATCAATCAATATTGGATTATGTCTTCAGCTCCAAAAGCACCAGATTTTGCTAATGGATTATTTTTATCATCCTGCAATATAGGAACAACTATTGGTACAGCAATTGGCGGATTATTTATATCAGGAATAGGTACACAATATGTCGTATTTGTAGGATTTCTCTCATTGATCGTAAGTTTCATAACGATTTCACTAAGAAATTATATGTATAGTCCTTCAAAACAGCTTTCTATATAAGGATAAAACATACCAAAAATGGAGGGGTTACATTGTCATCAGATAATAAACAAATTGCACTTGTAACAGGCGGGAATCGAGGACTTGGGAATGAGCTTGCGAAACAATTGGCTTTGAAAGGTTTTAAGGTAATTTTGGCAAGCCGTAATCTAGAAATGGGGAAAAAAGCTGCGGAAAAACTAAAGGAATTAAATCTGGATGTTTCGTCTGTCGAGATGGATGTTACTAATCAAGAAAGCATCCATCAAGCCGCGGCAACAATAAATGTGCATTTTGGAAGATTGGACGTATTGATTAATAATGCAGGTGTTTATTTAGATAAGAAAGAAAAGCTTTTGGCTATGGACCCTATCATTCTTGAGAACACAATGGCAACTAATTTCTTTGGAGTTTACGATGTCATCCGTTCCTTTATTCCCCTAATGGAAAAACAAGGCTATGGGAGAATTATCAATATATCCTCAGAATATGGAGCGAATAGTGAATTGTCCTACCCTGGAGTAGGTGCCTATAAGCTATCTAAATTTGCTCTAAATGGATTAACACGATTAGTTGCTGCTGAAGTCAATGGTGATATTAAAATAAATGCAGTTGATCCAGGATGGGTAAGGACTGATATGGGAGGGCCATCTGCTCCAAAAACTCCAAGGGAAGCTGCTGAGTCCATCATATGGTTAGCGACAATTGGACGCGAAGGACCTTCAGGAGCGTTCTTTCGCGATGGTAAACAAATACCATGGTGAGGATAAGTGATAAATATTGTGTTCCTTCATATTCTTTTATAAGGTGTTAGTGCATATAAATTTTATGTATGTTGAAGAATTCGAAAAAGTCAAAAAATAGATTGACAGCATGAATGATAATCGATATATTATTTTATAAATTAATGACTAAAGGCAATGATTGGAAATAGTAGAAGGTAAATAAACTTGTCAGAGAGCCGATGGTTGGTGAGAATCGGTAGTTGTTTCCTTTGAACTCATCCAAGAGCTAATCCCTGAATCTAACTAAGTAGGGGATATCGGTTTTCTACCGTTATAAGGATAGGTAGTGATAGCTGCCGAAAAAGAGTGGGTTAATCATGTGTTGATTAATCAATTAGAGTGGTACCGCGAGCAAAGCCTCGTCTCTAAATTAGTAGAGACGAGGCTTTTTTATATTTTATTTAACAAAGGAGTGGTTTAACAATGACAAGGAAAATTTGGGTGTTTGATACGACATTACGAGATGGTGAGCAAGTTCCAGGGGCAAAGCTTAATATGTATGAAAAATTAGAAGTAGCAAAGCAACTAAAGAAGCTACAAGTTGATGTTATCGAAGCGGGCTTTCCTTCGTCTTCAATTGGTGATTTTAATGCTGTAAAGGAGATTGCTTTGAAAGTAGGGAATACAGACGATGTTATGATTACGGCATTAGCGAGAGCAGTTAAATCTGATATTGAAGCAGTTTATAATAGTGTAAAATATGCTAAAAACCCATTAATCCATATTGTCCTAGGTACGTCGGACATCCATGTAGAGAAAAAATTCGGAAAAACGAAAAGCCAAATATTAGATATAGGTGTTGAGGCTGTTAAATTTGCTAAAACATTACTGCCAAATGTCCAATATTCAACAGAAGATGCATCACGGTCTGATTTTGAATATTTATGGTCAACAATTGAAGCTGTCGTTCATGCAGGTGCAACGATCATTAATGTGCCTGATACGGTAGGCTATGCGGAGCCAGAAGAGTTTGGTGAACTAATCCGAAAAATAAATGAGCGCTTGAAAAATTTAAATGAACATGTACTTTTAAGCGTCCATTGTCATAATGATTTAGGTATGGCAACTGCAAATACGTTAGCTGCCATTAAAAATGGGGCCGACAAAGTTGAATGTACAATTAATGGAATCGGTGAACGTGCAGGTAATGCCGCATTAGAAGAGGTTGTGATGGCAATAAATACACGTCCATCGATTTATGGGGCATATACAAATATTAATACAAAGGAAATTATGAATACGTCGAGGCTCGTTAGCAATTTTATGGGGCTTGATGTACAAGTGAATAAAGCAATCACAGGAGAAAATGCATTTGCTCATTCATCAGGAATTCATCAGGATGGCTTACTAAAATCAAGAAGTGCTTATGAAATTATCAACCCAACTGAAGTAGGTCTTGATGATATGGAACTTGTACTAACCGCTCGTTCAGGTCGTCATGCGGTGAAAAATGCACTCGAAAAATTAGGGTTCAACCAGTTCACCTCAGATCAGTTTGAAGGAATATTTGATAACTTCCTTGAATTAGCAGATGTAAAAAAAGAAATATATAATCATGATTTATATGTCATCGTTGAGAGTTATTATACAAAGAATAATATCCAAAATGAAGATATACCTTATTATAGTGATAACTTTTATGAACTTGTTGATTTACAAGTGATTAGTAATCCAATCTTTCCATCGGCGAGTGTGAAATTGAAAAAAGCAGACCAAATAGTAAAAAATAGTGCAGTAGGTTCCGGCCCAATTGATGCTTTGTATACGGCAATAACAGAGATAAGCGGGTTAGATATTAAATTGATCGAATACAATATCAGCAGCATATCAAGAGGGAAAGAGGCATTAGGAAAAGTGAAGATTCAAGTTGAATTTAAAGGAGAAAAATATATAGCAAAAGCAACAGACACGGATATTATGAAAGCTAGCGCATTGGCATATATCAATGCAATAAATAGTATTGTGGTGAACGAATTACTGCCAAGTAGGTAACTTAATACGAAAGACTTATCATAATTTGAATAAATGTTTTTACAAGTAGCCGCTTTTTTAGGGCTATTTTTTTATTTTTGTCATCATTTTAAAAAAAGAACCTGAATCATAGCTCTTTTAACACAAATAAACAATTTAATATTGTTTACTGGTAAACATTAATTGTAATAACATGTTATGAAAAGTTATTTCCTTTAAAAATGAATAATAGTCTTTTATAAAGATTCGATTCAAACCTATATTTGACATATTAGTATTAAATTGTGTAATATATTGTTTACTAGTAAACAATATATTACGTTTTTGAAAGGGAAGGGATTTACATGCCTCAGTTAACAAAACAGATGATTTACGAAAGTTATTTGCAATTAATACATCTTAATGAACAAAAAGCTGATTCAGTCTCCCAAACATTTCTTCATTATCTTGACGAGCAGGAACGAAATCAATTAGAACTATTACCTAGTAATATGAGCAGTCTCCATGTAATCGAGTGTATCGGCCATAATGAACCTATAAATAATATAGGGATTGCTTCGAAAATGAATTTATCAAAGGCTAATATCACTAAAATTACGCGGAAATTAACGAAAGATGAGCTAATCAATAGGTTTCAATTGGCAGATAATAAAAAAGAAATTTATTTTAAACTTACAGCTAAGGGGAAGAGAGTTTTTGCGCTCCATGAAAAGATACATAACAAAAAGAAAGAACAATTTTATGATTTGATAGGTACCTTTTCTAATGACAAACAAATAATTATATTAGAATTTCTTGAAAAAATGATTCATCAGCTAATAAAAGAATAACTGAAAAACTATTTTCCAAACGATATATTTATAAGGTAGGAGATTCAGATGGAATATACAAAATATAAAAATTCAAAATCAGTATTTGTTTTGTATATAGTTTGTATTAGTGCTTTTTTTGCCTCATTGAATCAAAACATTTACTCGCCTATTATTCCTTTAATAAAAGATTCATTTCATGTGACAACAACGATGGTGAATTTAACGGTTTCATTATTTATCTTTATCACTGCGATTATGCAAATCATTTTTGGGACAATCCTTGATATAAAAGGAAGTCGCATTATTCTTATCCCTAGTCTTATCCTTACAGTTATCGCTAGTGTTGGATGTGCCGTTACTACTAACTTCACTTTATTTTTTGTTTTTCGTTTATTACAAGCATTTGGGACAGCAGCTATTCCATTAATTGCTTCTGCGACGATTACAGACTTATTTGAAGGAAATACACGAGGAAGTGCCATGGGAACATATCAAACTCTCTTATCAATTGCTCCTGCAGTAGCACCAATAGTAGGAGGGATAATAGGTGATAAATATAATTATAATGGTATCTTCTGGGTATTAGTCAGTATCTCTGTGCTCTTACTAGTTATCAATACTTTATTTTTTCCTACCGATCAAAAGATACAAGAGAAAAAGAAGAGTAACGCCATTAAGTTCTATCATTTCATTGTTAAAGATGGAATGGGAAGTTTAGTACTGTCTTTAAGCTTTTTAAACTTTTTAGTATACTTCTCAATCTTGGTTTATCTCCCAATATTACTTACTGACCATTATCATTTACATATAAAAATTGTTGGTTGGCTTTACTTGCCTATCACTATAAGTCTTGTAGCAGGGAGTTTATTATTTAAGTTCGTTCAATGGAGAATTTCGCTTATAACATTATTTACCTTGACTAATATTATCATTACTGTAGGGATTATCGGGTTTGGAATTACACATACATACTCTTTATTACTTATGTCTCTAAGTTTATTAATCTACGGAATTGGGATCGGAATTTTATCACCTACCTATGCAACAATAATAACGAATAAATTTGAACAATATAGGGCAAGTGCTATGGGAGTGTTTAACTTTGTAAGATATACAGGTATGGCTGCTGGGCCTATCTTAATAAGCTTATTATTAGAATCCATAAGTAGTGAGTTAGTGTTTACTCTATTCGGTATTTTATTTGGGATCATAAGTTCTTTTTCATACTTTTTTGTCTATAAAACAAAAATTGATAAGCGCATGACATTATGAAATAAAGTACTTACTGTTGCTAAAATAGGGTGATAGCTATCTCGTATCAAGCGTATATCATCTTAAATAGGAGTTTAAGTTAGTATTCAATAATAGAAATTGTCTATCATATCAATAAAAAATACTGGTCAAAGGGATTTGCTTCTGGGGCAGCAAAAGGTTGTATGGGTTATAGCTTTTCCTTCGATTCGAGTAGCTGAGAAAATTGGTTTTACTAAAGAAAAAGAATCATTTATTTTTGCCAAAAACCATTTTATTTTTTCGGGGTACAAAAAAAGAAGTGTTTGTGACATTTTTTATTCATCATTTTCGAACGTATTTTACAACTCACCGAACCCATTATTATGAGTAAAGATAAACCTTGTCCTTTGTAGGGGAAAGTTTATTTCTTAATTATTTTTTCTATATAAATTCCTCGTTTTATAATCTATAGTGAATTTATTAATTCTTAGTGTTTTACTGTGAATTTTTATGAGACTTTCTAATAGTAAACAATTAAGTAATCAATCATAGTTATGGAGTGTGTTCAATGGTAGATTTGAGTAAAAAACCAAAGATTATAGGTGAGAAGGTTATCCTTAGACCATTTCATTCTGACGATCTTCCTTACATTGAAGAGTGTTTAAAAGATCCAGTTGTTTTAAAACTCACCGGTAGTACTTCTAATTTCGATAGAGAATCAGTTATCCATTGGTACAATACAAGAAATGAGCAACAAGATCGTTTGGACCTTGCAATTGTTGACAAATCCTTAAATTTATTCGTCGGTGAGGCAGTAGTAAATTTATATAATGAAGAAAAACATAGTATGAACTTTCGGATACTTATTGGGCCAAGGGGGAGAAATCGTGGGTTAGGAACCGAGGCTACTCAACTCATAATTGATTATGTATTTCATAATACGAATTTGAATCATCTTACTTTAAGTGTTTTTGATTTTAATCCTAGAGCAAAGAAAGTATATGAAAAGGTTGGATTTGTTTTAGAGAGCGTAGATAAAAATGACTTAGAATTTGAAGGAGAATGGATCGATTCTTTAAATATGATATTAACTAGAGAAAATTGGTTAAGTAGGAAAGGAAATGTTTAAATGAAATCAATCCTAAAAAGAAGTGCAATATAATTTTGTTATGTTAACTAGATAGGGAAGAATAGAAAAAAGAGGAACTGGAAGGAAAATAGTAAACTTTGAAGAAATTAAATAAATGATCTCTAAGGGAGGGATTCAATATGTTTATCGTGAATGTTGAAGGTGCGATAAGGAAAGATGATAAATGGCTAATCATTAGAAGAAGTAAAAAAGAGGAACATGCTGGTGGTTCACTTTCCCTTGTCGGAGGTAAGGTAGAAATAGAAGGAAACTCTTCAAATATATTAGAACGGACAATAAAACGTGAAATTCAAGAAGAAGTTGAAGTGAAGGTTAAAGACAAGCTACATTATGTACATAGCACATCCTTTGTCTCTGATACTGCTGAAAATGTAGTAGATATTGTCTTTCTATGTGAATATGAATCAGGTGAGGCATTTCCGAAAAGTCCTGATGAAGTAGAAGAGATTTTATGGCTAACTACGAACGAAATAATAGACCATCCAAATTCACCATTTTATTTAAAGGAAAGTATAAAACATGCAGAGGCTCTGGGGGATAAAGAGTAGTGAAATTATATGGTGAATATACTAAGGATGACTAGTTGACTGCATAGAGGTTTATTCTCAAGGTAAAAAGGACAAAGCTAGAAAATACTATATACCGTTTAATGGTAATGAAATTATATTTAAATCATGATTAAAACGTTTAAATAAATAGGAAGTGAAATATATTTATGACGTTAATTGAAGAATGTATAGAAGCTTTGGGAAGTAATATTGTAATTTTAAGTGATAAACAGACTCATGGTTATTTTGAAGAGTTAAGTGGAAAATTCCCTATTACTTCTTGGGCCAGAATTGATTGGGATAAATATGTAATAAAAAGATTATTAATGAGATTGATGATTTAAATAATTGGTTTAATGAGAATAAAATATCATCTTTAG
Organism: Metabacillus sp. 22489; assembly: GCF_052044855.1. NCBI lineage: Bacteria > Bacillati > Bacillota > Bacilli > Caryophanales > Bacillaceae > Metabacillus > Metabacillus sp. 22489. The sequence continues at coordinate 6,449 of NZ_JBQENT010000032.1, read as the reverse complement.
ACGTTCTTTGGAATAATGCAGGTATTCCGGGTGTGAAAACTAATTTACAAAATGCTCTTCAAGTATTAGATGATGTTTTAGCGGTTGCTCCGGACACTTTTATGTATAATATTGAAGAAGGTTACGTAATAGAATTTTATCATGATGGGAAAATTACTGTAGGATTAAATAATTTTTAATTATAACTATTAATGAAATACCCTTGTAACTAAATGGTGTATTTCTTTTTTATGAAATCATTTTTTATAAAAATAGAAATATTACCTATACAATATTATATTGTTCTATTATCAAAACTGAGCATATAGTACTCTCTACAATGCATACGGGAGATGTGAAAGTGGCAATTTATAGATTGCTTGATTTGATGTGGGTTAATCAGGAATTGAGCAGACTTTAAATGTAGTTTCTGTACTTTTTCAATTAAAACATTTTTAATTCTTTCTCTACTTACTATTAATCAATTTGAAGGAAGAAGAAGGAATACAGAAAAAGAATTACCTGTAGAATATGTTACGATTGAAATTAAAACAGCCTCATTGGTAGGCATTATCATGTGGTGGATCAGAAAAGGGCTTCATTATAGTTCAGATTATATTTCTGATCAAATTTATTTTATGTACAGAGGGCAATGATTCTTATTTTTAAATGTAAAGGTAGAAGATTGCAGATTGCTTTAAGTCATTGCCTAATACAAAACCTAGTACTTTTGTATTTTCTTTGTTAGATAAAGAAATTTTGGATTGCAAAGTATGAAGGTCATCATTTCTTTTACCGACGACTTATAATCTTAAAGAAAAACTTTTTAAGGAGTGTATCAGTGATTTATTATTCAAAAAAGAAGAAAATTAGAGGATGGAAACGTCATAAAAGGAAAATAGAAGTATGGAAGCAAAATGTCATGAATTTGGATATGGAACAGATAAGGGAGTACAAAAGAGATTATGCGAAGCTTTGGATCCATCCGTTTTATTCGTGGAATAGAATAAATCCTCCAACCTGGTATAATCGACTTCTTTTAGAAGCGATGATTGATGTGTACTTAAATTGGTATGAACAAATGCTAAGTGAAAATAAAAAATTCTATTTAAAAATATGGCTTTATGAAACTAATTTTATCAGTTCCCAAATCGTTGTTGCTTATAAGGACTGCCTTCATTTTTACGATAAAACGTTTGAAAAGCATGAGCAAGAAAAGAAATTTCCGATTGAAAAATATGCTGCATTAAAGGACAAGTTAGAATTATTTAACTGGGAACCTCATATAGAAGCTGATATATATGAGTTAGGGGATTTAAAAGAGGATATCCAATATGGGATTCGGACAGAAGAGGAAGTAACGGATATTATCAATCAATCGTACAAAACTGAAAAACTTGATATACCTAATTACGGAGAAGAAACTTTGTATAAAATGAATGTTGGTGATGTCTGGGTAGGTACTTTAAAGACAAACAATCTTCCCTAATATATTTGCTTTTTCAATATGTGGAATACCTTGAACTGATTATTAATTGGATAGAGGCATAAGCGTCCTTACTAGTAAAGGATACGTTTATTTGTCTATCTAAAATCATTCAAGGGATACATGGAGTGGACAATGAAATTCCCATTGCCAAGCAGATACCTTTGTATATCTGCTTTTAATTATGGGCAAAAATACATCTCTATTGACATCAACATGGCATCCCTACATTGGGGGAATTTTATATGGGAAAAAAATATGAAAAGGAAGAAATGCTAACAGGTGGGAATGTCTCAAACGTATATCGTTCGGGACACACTGTCCGACGGGAATTAAAGCCAGGCAGTACAAACATTCATAAGCTATTAAAGCATTTGGAGAAGAAAGGATTCGGTTTTGCACCAAAATTTTTAGGGATTGATGAAAAGGGAAGAGAGATTTTATCATTTATTGAAGGTGAAGCAGGTAATTACCCTTTAAAAAATTACATGTGGTCTAATGATGTCTTAATGGAAATCGCGAAAATGCTTCGTCTTTACCATGATGCTGTTAGTGACTTTCCGGTAACAAATGATTGGAAACCGATCGATCAGACGCCAAACAAAACCGAGGTTATATGCCACAATGATTTTGCCATCTACAACATAATTTTTCGAAACAAAAAACCAGTAGGCATTATTGATTTTGATGTTGCAGCGCCTGGTCCTAGACTTTGGGACATCGCCTATACTCTTTACACATGCGTTCCACTTAGCAGAGTTTATCATTCTGAAACTGGTGAAGCGGTACACTATCAGTCAATGCTCCATGCTGATCATCTAAAGCAAAGAGTTAAATTGTTTTTTGAATCATACGGTATGGGAATGGAAGAGGATTATTTGGAAATGGTTATTCTTCGATTAGAAGGTTTGTGTAAATATATGAAAAGAAAAGCCGACGAAGGCGATCTTGCTTTTCAAAAAATGGTAGATGAAGGACATTTTGAACATTATCAAAAGGATATAGCATTTATTCGTGAGCATGGAAAAGAGTGGATTTAAGGATGGATCGTTAATTTAGGAAGATGGTAAGCGGATTTGGGATAACACCTTTTGTGTAAAAATGATAATTCTTAAAGGAAAGTATTCATAGTTATAAAAAGAAATAATCCTGAGACCGAGGTGACCAGATGACAGTAGTAAAAAAGCTAATAGAGAAACGTAGATTTTGGGGGTATGGTGCTGCTATATCGGTATTGCCGTATCTATTAATTAAAATCGCCTGGACTTTTGGGCTTTTCCTGCCGAGCGAACAAATGGGAGATCCGAGTTGGCGTACTGCAAATGCAGTTACAATGGTTTTAGCCGCAGTTGGTATCCTGTTAGCATTGGCGTTTTGCATGAAATGGGGTGAACGAGTACCCGCCTGGTTGATTGTGTTACCTGTCTGGGTTGGCACGGGTTTGCTTATTCCAATGCTATTGCTGGCACCTATCCTTGGTCCTGCTGCTATGATGCGTGATCAACAGGTAGGAGCGGCAAATGTTTGGATATATGAACAATTTTTTGTCATGATTTCACTTGTTGGGGTCGGAATCTGCTTACCTTTCGCCTTAATTGGATACGTAAAAAGACGGTGGCCAGAGACATTTGAAAATCGAATCGACATTGATTTAATCTCAGGGAACAGCCAGAAACTGACAATTACTTTGGCGAGGCTTGTCTCAGCTGGATGTATATTGCTTGGAAGCATAAAGCTATTCTGGGGAGTTGGTGGAACGATTGGCATCAATCCAGATATGTTGGATAACCGTGATTTATGGTGGCATCTTTTATCGTTAAACACCAGTGTATGGGCCTTCGCAGGCGCATGGGGTTTGTTTATCCTAACCACTACTCGTCGTGGGTTAAAGAAGTTCTTCCCTCCCATGGGAGCCGCATGGATCTCGTCAGGAATGCTGTTCTCTTATAATCTCTTTAATCGTTTATCAAGCACTCGTCCTGATGCACAACCAGCTATTGAGCATCCGCTTGCAAATGTACTAACATCAGAGTTAAGTAGTATTTTGGGAGTGACGATGGGAATCATTATTATGATGGTTTTGCATGATCGAAGGAGAGGTATGTCTAATGGGGTTAATGTTATCAAAAATGATCTCAATTTAAGGACTTTTTATAAAGAAATTTGAAATGGAAAAATTCATTTAAAAAAGTATCCTTGTTAAACCAATGATAGCAATACTTTGATAGAGAAGTATTGCTTTTTCTTGTAAGCTAATATTGATAATATGAACATCTCTATTGTAAAAGTATTTAGCGGAGAGACTCTAACTATTTGATATAGATATAAAGTTACCTATTTTCTAATTAGAAAGATACAAAGCCGGAAATATGATGTTAAGGATATAAATAATCTAATGAATGGCCAGAATACTTTCAATATCTTCTCAGCCTACCAATATCTAGTTCATTTGAAAATGGTCTTTATTAAATCCACCAATAGCAACAAGTAAACCTACTTCATTAAACACACCAAATAAGCCATCTCAAATTGATTATTTGTCAGAAAGAGAATAGGAGAAGGAATAGGAAGCCTTTTAATTAAAAGAATAGTTAACGAGGCAAATAAATATTATAAAATTTTGGTACTACATACAAATACCGAACAAGCTGATAAGTTTTATTTTTGTATTTGATTTACAAAGAATAAACTATCCAAATTCAAGTTATTATATGAAATTAAAAGGATAAAGAGCAATATACTACTGATTGTAATAGTTGGAGAACGAGGATTGCTGTGGCAATTCTTTATTCTTGAGTTAGCGGTAGAAATAAGAAAGGATGAAAGATTAACAGTATTGTGCATTTCTTTATTACTCCATATTTAGTATATTTTATGTGTAAATAAAATATAAAGAGGTTTTAATCATGAAGCTATTTCGAAAATTCAAAGTTTCAATATTTACAGCATTTAGTTTCACTTTAGTTTTTTTTATATTAGGTCTTTTTAACGGACTTCACAATCTTGGTTTAGGTACTCTCGCAATTTTGATAACCGCATTTCTATTTAGCCTAATAGGTTGCTTTTTTTATGGTATTCCAGTTTCGTTACTCTCAGATTACATATCAGTAAAATTTATGAAATCACGTCTTATTTTATCCTCGATTATTCACACTGGCTTTGGTCTAGTTCCTTTAGCTTTTAAAAATATGGAATTTGGTATCCCAGTATTGTTATGTTCGATTATTTTTTTGATAATAGATGAAATACTTAGAAGCTTATAAGGATGATTCTAAATTTTACGTATCTTTCTAGAAAAATATTATTAGGAGGGTATTTTTGTTTAATACATATATTTTTTTTCGGTAGCAAAATACTGACTCACAAATAATCTACCAGGTGATATATTAGAAAAAGTAATGAAACAAATTAACGATGTTGTTGAAATTAATTTTTCTAATGTCACTAATTATTTCAGATTATGAGGCTAAAAGGGCGGGTAAAGGTTAATGTGGGTAGGTGCAGGTAGAGCATTGGTTTTTCTTACTAATGGAGAGACAGTAATGAGAGTAACTGAATCGAAAAAAGTGGTTACTAATATTAAGAGATATGGAAGGTATTGTAGAAGAGTTCTAAAAAAACCTTAAAACAGTTGAGCATGTTAGGAAGTTACAGGGAATCCAAAAAGCTGGTAAAAAATTTCTAACAGCTAAACTATATTGATCGTTTAATGTGTTTAAGAGGAGAAGATAGGGGATTTAATTGTGTTAGTTTTTTTACTTCATATTTTGATAAGTTTCACGGTGTTAGGAATAGCATTCTTTCCGATTCATACAGTAAACTTTAAGAGTAGTAGACTAAATAATATGGTTGGGATATATGGCATAGGAAGCATTGTAATAGTAGGTCTAGGTATGTACATTGGAGGTGGGGAGTCCCTACAAGCATATATCTATATAACAGTTATTGTACAATTGGTGATTCTAGGTCTATTCTTACTAATCTACCTTCTTATTAAGAAAGTAGGATTTTTACAAATTTTAAATATCTGTTCAATTTGCTTAGTCACAATCAGTTTATTATTTTATATTTTCTATATTTGTATGACTTTTATTTATTATTAACACCCATATACTATCAACTAAGCAAGTTGAAAGAATACACTCCAGGTGCAAGAGTTAAAGAACCAGCCGCCATAGGAAGTTTTTTGATTTATTGGAAGGGCTAGGTTTGCAAGTTAATCTAAATTGAGTAAGTGTGATTGTGAAACATTGTGCTAAACTAACTAGTAGCGATCCTTCAATAAAGAAGCATCGCTTTTTGTTATTAAACCAAATTCAAAGGATAGTTTAATAAATATTAACAACAGGACTTGGCATTTAAAGTGAAATATATGTATAAATTTTCCATAAAAGAGGGTTTGATAATTTTGTATTTCCAGATCTATTAACTGTACTAAATAGGAATTATATGTTTACTTGTAATTCCATCATTTTTATCATTTCAATGAATTTGGTTTGCACAGGTTCTTTTCTACATGCCCAAGCTGGATTACTTGATGGCAAAACGGTGACTACACATTGGTTTATCTATGAGAGGTTTGAGAATGAGTTTCCAAAATTATCGCTTTTTCTTTGCAAAAAAATAGAGTCCCAAAACCAAAAAATAAGAGCTGATGAGAAACTAAATTGATAATATCGTTCCATTTTTAGCAAATCTATTGAGGATACGTTAAATAACCCTGTAAATATGATAAATATTGCTACAAATGAACAAAGAATATAAAAGACAAGATAAACTAAATTAAATTTTTTAGGCTTTCTATTCAGAAAAATTTGTACAGGTATAGCAAAAATTGAGTAAGTAATTACACAATATAAAGGAATTGTATTTTGCAAGAAAAAAGTGCATAGTTGCGCAAGAAATTTTGCAGAGTTTTGCCACCCAATCGTTTTAATTTATCTTGCACGTGATAAAGCGTTTGATAATCTATAACTTCCGCCAT
>NZ_JBQENT010000031.1:0-61450 GCF_052044855.1 Metabacillus sp. 22489 | reverse complement strand
TCCAAGATTTCCATTCAAATATTCGGTAACAATCTTTATTTTAAATTCCTCACTATATTTGGCCATAATAATACCCCCAGAAGTTAGATTTATTACTCTAACTTCTGGGGGTCGGTACCAATACGTTAGAGGCTTTTTTTGCTGATATCTATATAAGCTATTGTTTTACTAGTACTTTACTTGTTTGTGGGCCAACGATCCCATCTGCTAGTAATCCATGCTGCATTTGGAAGTCGATAACTGCTTGTTCAGTTTGTTTGCCAAATATTCCATCAACTCCACCTGTATTGTACCCAAGGTTTGTTAGCTGTTTTTGAATTTCACGTACAGCTGCTCCTCTAGCTCCATACTTCAAGAAATCAGATTTTTCTCCGTTTACACTATCACTATTAGTATGGTAACCAATTGAAGCAGCGATTGATTCGAAAGATTGTGAGGAGCTAGTAATATGAACCTTTGTATTTACGGATACGCGATCATATAACCATTCGATTTCAGCATCATGCATTCTAATACATCCATTACTAGCATATGTCCCAATTGAATCAGGATTATTATTACCGTGAATCGCGTATATATCTCCGTTCGTACCTCTAGCATTAATTCCTAACCAACGATTACCTAATGGGTTATTTGGATCTCCTCCTGCTATATTACCTGAATAATAAGGTCTATTTTTAATTTTATTGACAATCTGAAAGGTTCCTTCGGGAGTATAGGAAGGTTTTTTTCCAGTAGCAATACGGAATTGTTTAACTAAAATGCCATTTTCAAAGAAAGCTAATTGATTCGTTGACTTATTAATAATAATTAAGTCACCTTCTATTGCTTTTGCTTTAGGACTAATTACAAGAAAAAGTGCAATAAGGGAAACTGTACAAATCAACAATAATTTTTTCATTATACAACCTCGTTTTAAGTTTTATAGTAAAAAATGAATATATTAACAAAATTTCATGTAATTGTTAGTCGACAACACTCATTATTTTATTACAAATTTCTTATACTAAAAGTTAAAAAAGGCATAGTATCTTTTCATTAGCAAAATGAAAATGATTAATTCGAATTATTAAATAATCGGAAAAAATCTCTATTCGTTACTTTCCTCCTATCAATATTTTTTTGAAAACCAAATGAAAACGTTAAAAATAATAGAAAATATCTAATATTCTATAAACTGGAAAAGTAAAATTGAACACAAAGTTATATGTAATTAATTAAAGAAATAGAAGGGGTCTTACAAATAATAGATTTATTGTCTATATGGAATTCGGAGAAACTCGGGTTAGATTTTTCATATTATCTAATGGGAGATAATCTGTATGTAAATTCATGTCTATATCGTATTTAAGAAATATTTTTTGGACAACAAACGAATAAATAAACACAAGAAACTGGATTTTAGTATGAGATTGTAAAAATCCGGTTTTTTATGCTTATTTAAAAAATTGCAGAACTAAATCTTTAAATTCCTAAGTCATCTCCGCAGAAGTTGGTAATTTCGACCATTGCAAATAGGTACTAAAATATTCGAAATATAAAACCGATATATAGTTTATATAAAATTAGAAAAGGAGACATCAAGAAACAATGAAATTTATCAACAACATGAAGACTAGTAGAAAACTATTATTATTAATTGTTATTACTCTGCTGGCATTAGGCGTAGTGGGATGTGTTGGCTTTAAATACATGAAGGATATGGCAAAGGGGTCAGACATCATTTACAATGAGCATTTAAACCCGATAAAAGATTTAGGAGAAATTAGAGTAAACAATAGAGCTATAGATGCCTATACATTGGAGTTAATGTTGACGGAAAATACTGAAGAAAATCAAGCTTTATTAAATCAAATTGAAGAAAATAAACAATCTAATAAAGAGCTAATTACCAAATATGAAAAAGTAAGTAAGTTTTCTGAGCAAAAAGAACTTTTAGAAAAATACAATGACAATTTACGTGCATACCAAGAAGCAAGGCAAGATGTTTTAGATTTAGCAGCATTAAACAAAAATAATGAAGCTTATCAATTGTTTAAGGATACTGTTGAGGAGAAAAGGACAGCAGTCAATAATACAATCGGTGAGATTCAAGCTTATAATGAAGAGCTTGCAGGTAAGATTCAAAAAGAAAATAATGAAAAGTTACAGCTTGCTAAAATAATATTGGTTACCGTTATTATCATTAGTGTTTTATTGTCTGCATTCATCGGTTTTATCATAACAGGAAAGATCGTAAACCCGATTAACGAAATAAAGTCATTGATGTCAAAAGCGGAACAAGGGGATTTTACAGTTGCTGGGACTTATCAGTCGAAGGATGAAATTGGACAACTCGTTCAATCGTTTAATAATATGTTATTAGGTATAAGGGGAGTCATCAAAACAATTAGTGATACATCTGAAATGGTTGCAGCTTCTTCAGAGGAATTAAGTGCAAGTGCAGAACAAAATAGTCGTGCAAGTGAGCATATTTCTTCAACAATTCAAGAACTTGCAACAGGTATGGACAACCAGGTTCGCTCAATTGAAGAAAGTGTTGAAGTCATGAATGAAATGGAACATTATTCTGAACAGATTTCTAAAAAAGCTGATGATATGTCTAGTAATGCAAATCAAACTGCAGAGATATCTAATGATGGTAAGAGAGCTATAGAAAAAGTAAAAAACCAAATGACCGCTATTAATTCAAATGTAATTGGATTAGAATCATCGATAAATGGACTGAGTGAACGTTCCTTAGAAATTGGTCGTATAAATGAAGTGATTACTACGATTGCTGCTCAAACGAATTTATTAGCATTAAATGCAGCAATTGAAGCAGCTAGAGCAGGTGAGCATGGAAAGGGATTTGCTGTTGTAGCAGATGAAGTTCGAAAATTAGCTGAACAATCAGCCGAATCAGCTGAACAAATTACTCAATTAATAAATGTGATTCAAGCAGATACAAATCAAACATTATTGTCTATGACGAAGACGACAAAAGAAGTTGAGGAAGGGATTATTGTTGTTGATGAAGCAGGCAGTTCTTTTGAAAAGATTGAAAACTCAATAACAGGAGTTGTATCACAAATTAATGATGTATCAGAAGCGATAAGCCGTCTTTATGCTGGTACGGTTGAAGTAGCAACGTCTATTAAACATGTGAAAAATATTGCAATACAATCTGCTGCAAGCAATCAAAATGTATCGGCGGCAACTGAAGAACAGCTTGCCTCAATGGAGGAAATTGAATCTTCTGCCTCAACTCTTGCACAAATGTCGGAAGAATTACAGTTGTTAATTAAAAACTTTAAAATATAATGAAAAGGGAGAATGGAGCTCTAGGGCCTCACTCTTCCTTTCTTTATGGAGTCAAACAAGTGAAGAGAAGTAATCTAGTAATTTAATTTTGGGCATTTCTATTGAGAATCATTTAATCCAAACATAAGAATTATAGGGTATTTAAAAAATATTCCTGTCTTTTAAGCATTGTTCATCCTTTTATTAACTTCGATATGTTTGGTTTAAGTAGGTAGTTGGAGCTACTCCTGTTATCCGCTTAAACACACGACTAAAATAAAACGGATTGGAAAAGCCGAGCTGGTCACTAACTTGAGAAATATTCACTGATTCGTTTTTTAATAGTTTAATCGCATGTTCAATGAGGAGCTCGTCCTGAAATTGTGTAATACTCTTTCCGGTTTCTTTTCGGAATAAAGTTGATAAATAAGCGTAGTTCATACCAAGCTCATTAGCAATTTCGGTACTGCTCATTTTTCTAGTTGAATTGCTGATAAATAAATCGACCATTTTTTGAACAATTCGATTTTGTTTAGATGATTTTAATTCTTCAAATTTATGAGCGTATAAATCAATGAAAAATTCAAAGGTAAGTACAGATAGAGTTAGCGGTCTGATAGGATGTGGTAATAAATATCGATCAACAAGTTTTTTTAATTGTAATTCTGTATACTCGGGGTTACTAACAGTACCTTTCTTAGGAAGTTTAATTTGTGAGGCATAAGTTTCTTCTAAGATTAAGGATGAATGCTGGTAGTATTGTGAATATTCAATCGGATTGTTTTCTTCATTTAAATATGGAGAATCATAAAAATGAATATAAAACCATTCTGTACCAGGACTATATAAAGAACCACCCCAATGCGGAATATTTTTTCTGAGAAAAAGATATGTTCCTTCATAAAGATTGTACTCAACACCATCTTCAAATACTTGTATATGCCCCTTTTTAACATAGACAAATACATTTATTTTCTCCATTAATCTGTCAGGATGTCCACTAGCTCCGTCTATATCAGTCATATGGCCAATTTCTCTTATTAATGGAAGAGAATTTGAATAGATGCTTATTTCATGCATATTAACGTATCCATCCTCTCTTTTTTCTTGATTATAGCAAAAAAACAAAAAATAAGATATGTAATATGCTAATCTGTGAATTCCGTTTCCATGCTTTTCGTTCCATAATATTAAACAAGAACAAGTTTAGGAGGACATCTAGATGGAAAAAGTATCATTATTAAATGGGATGTTTAAAGATTCACAAGAAAAAGGTATGGAGTATTTGCTTTACTTAGATGTAGACAGACTGATTGCCCCATGTTATGAAGCAGTTGGGAAATCTCCAAAAAAGCCGAGATATGGGGGATGGGAATCTACTGGTATAAGCGGACATTCGATTGGTCATTGGCTTTCAGCTGCCGCAACAATGTATTCTTTGACGTCAAACGAACAATTAAAACAAAAGCTGGATTATGCAATTGAAGAATTGGAAATAGTTCAATCATTTGATGATAAAGGATATGTTAGTGGTTTTTCTCGATCGTGCTTTGATCAAGTATTTACTGGGGAGTTTGAAGTGGATAATTTCAGCTTAAGTGGTGGCTGGGTACCATGGTATAGCATTCATAAAATTTATGCGGGTTTATTAGATACATATAATCTTACAGGAAATGAAAAGGCACTTGCTATCGTAATAAAGCTCGCGGATTGGGCGAAAAATGGTACAGATCAACTTACTGATGAGCAATTTCAAAAAATGCTAATTTGTGAGCACGGTGGAATGAATGAAGCAATGGCAGATTTGTACATGATTACAAAGAACAAAGATTATTTAGAGCTTGCTAAAAGGTTTTGCCATCAATCCATTTTACAACCTTTGGCTAACGAGGTTGATGAACTTCAAGGTAAGCATGCTAACACGCAAATACCAAAAGTCATTGGTGCTGCAAAATTATATGAGATAACGGGAGATAAAACGTACAAGAAAATGGCTCAGTTTTTCTGGAAACAAGTTACTAGACACCGTTCCTACGTTATCGGTGGAAATAGTATTAATGAGCATTTTGGTCCAAGCGATACAGAAGAGCTTGGGATTACGACTACAGAAACCTGTAATACCTACAATATGCTAAAGCTTACAGAACATCTTTTTCATTGGTCACAGGATGTTGAATACATTGATTATTATGAAAGGGCATTATACAATCATATTCTTGCATCACAGGATCCGGATTCAGGGATGAAAACTTATTTTGTTTCAACACAACCAGGTCATTTTAAAGTTTATTGTTCTCCTGATGAGTCTTTTTGGTGTTGTACAGGGACGGGAATGGAGAATCCTGCAAGATATACGAGAAATATATATTATTTAAAACAAAATGATTTGTTTGTTAATTTATTTATTGCTTCTGAAATTAAACTACCTGAACAAAATATTCACTTGAAACAAGAAACGTCATTTCCGGAATCTGACAAAATCAAACTAATCTTTGAACATGCAAAACAACAACAAATAACACTACATATTCGCGTACCTAACTGGACTGCAGGTCCGGTAATTGTAACAGTAAATAATGAAAAGAAATTTGTTAGTACAGAAAATGGATATATAAAAATAGATGAAAAATGGAACTCAGGAGATGTGATTGAAATCGAGCTTCCGATGAACTTGTATTTGTCTCCATCTAAAAGCGATCCGTTAAAGGCTGCAATTTTATATGGCCCAATTGTATTAGCAGGTGCTTTAGGAACAAAAGACTTTCCAAAAACTGATATTTTAGCTGATCACCTATCATTAAACAATCATCCATTAATTGATGTACCAGATATAGTTACTGACGATAAGGATTTGTTAAATTGGATAAAGCGTGTAGAGAATCAACCTTTAGAATTTATTACAGATGGAGTTGGCCAACCTGGAAATGTTTCAATAAAGCTAATTCCTTTTTATAAACTTCATCATCAACGTTATACAATATATTGGAATATTATGGATAAAGAGACGTACCAAACATTTGTTGATAAAGAAAAGGAGGAACAAGCTAGATTAAGAGAAATAACAATTGATGTTGTTAATCCACATGAACAACAGCCAGAGGTTGAACACGGAATAAAGAAGAAAAATTCAAGATCCGGATATTTAAATCTCTTTAATAAAGGGTGGAGAGATAGCATTAATGAAGGGTATTTTAGCTATGAAATGAAAGTGGAACAGGGGCAAATGTATTTGCTTGTTACCTATAGCGGAAATGATACAACGTTACATGAGAATGGAAAAGCATATCAACGAGACTTCTCGCTGTTAATTGATGGCACAGTAATCGCTCATCAAACATTGAAAGCAAATCAACCAGGGAAGTTGTTTGATGAATGTTATCCAATTCCACTCTCACTTACAAATGGAAAGAAGAAGGTTGAAGTCAAATTTGTATCAAAAGAAGGAAAAGTGGCAGGTGGGGTGTATGGACTTAGAATGATTAACAATATAGAAGGCTTGAATAGAGATAAAAGATAAATTAGATACAAGAAGGGGCAGTTGCGAATTAGCGACTGCCCCTATCTGTTTATAGCTTGAAATTATCGACAATATTCCTTAGCTCCTCGGCCTGATTGGATAATTGCGACACAGAATGAGTGATTTGTTCCATTGCAGCTGAACCCTCCTCTGAGGCTGCTGCAGTTGATTCAGTATTCGAAGCGGTTTCATTTGTAATTTTAATAACCTGATTGAACGATTTTGCAACTTCTTTGCTTAGTTTCAATGTTTCTTGGATATGCTCAACCATTTCGTTAACAACGACAGTCGTCCGTTTTGTTTGATTGATTATATCCTCTAAAGAGGAATTAGTTTGGTTTGTCATTTCTACTCCTGATATAACCTCAATTACTCCTTGCTGATTTTGTTGGACTATGTTTTTAACTTCTTGTTGAATCGAGAGAATGATATCTTTCACACTATGTGCAGCTTGTTGAGATTGCTCAGCTAATTTTCTCACTTCATCCGCAACGACTGCAAAACCTTTTCCATGCTCACCAGCACGTGCAGCCTCAATAGCAGCATTAAGTGCTAAAAGATTAGTTTGTTGGGCAATATCTGTAATTGTTCCTATTATTGAAGTGATTTCATTCGATTTTTTACCTAATGCTTCTACAGTTTGACTAGTATTTGACATAATTTCTTCTAGAGACATAATTTTTTCAGATGAAGCCTGCACTGTTTCTCCACCTTTTTGGGCAACAAGAAGCATTTCAGTTGAATTAGCTTTTACGATTTCAGCTTGGTTATTTAAGAAATGAGCTGCTTCTTCAAGACTGCTCATTTTTTCTGACGATAGATTCATTTTAGATTTTGTCGCATCACTTCCAGCGGCAATTTCACTAGATGTTGCTGCAATTGTATTGATTGTCGTAGAGGTTTCCTCTGCAGAAGCTAGTAATTCCTGACTGGTTGCGGTTACATTTTGTGCCATTAATGAAACCTGTCGAACTAAACCAGCGATACTATCGATTAATTTATTTGTATCATTTGCTAAACCACCAAGTTCATCCTGTTTGTTTATTTCAATTCGTTTTGTCAAGTCACCACCTGCATTGGCAATTTCAACAATTGATTCGCTGATTTTTGTAACATTTTTCCTAATACCTCTAGATATACTAATTGAAAACAATATGGCTAAAACAATTGCAAACAGTGTTAAGCTAATTGTAACGACTTTAAAAATAGAAACCTGTTGATTCAGTGCATCTATTCGATTAGCTTGTATTTCCTTTTGTTCCGATATAATTAATTCTACCTGGGTTTGAATCGCCTCCATAAATGCGGTACCTTCACCAGCTTCTACAATTGATGCTGCTGCTTCAAGCCCCTCTAACTTCCGAGTATTCACAAGAGAATCCGCATATTCAAGCCAACTTTCATAATTTTCTTTAATAATTGATAGCTTTTCTAGCTGTTTATTATTATCTTTAAACAATTCTTGTAAAATATCATATTCTTCTGTGAATTCGTATTTACCATTTTCAAATGGATAAATTAAATCGGTAAGACCTGTAATGACAAAGCCTCTTTGACTTGATTCCATTCTAAGTAAAATCTCGGATAAATCTTGTGAACTTCGATTAATTTCTAAGTCATTTTCAATTAAATAATCAATCTCTTTATCTAGGTGTGTCATATTTGTGTAGGAAATAACTGCGGAAACTAATAATACAAATGATAACATCCCAAAAGATAATGTAATTTTTCCACGAATCGTTTTTAAGTAGCTTTGTGATTTGTTTTTCTCTACATTTGATTTTCTTTTTCTCCCTTTTTTAGATTGCTTTCTGTCCAAGTTTTATCCCCCTCCAAAACGTAAGGCTTTTTTACTAATTAATATAGATATTAATAGTTAACATTTATATTTATATTAAACTGAATTCCGCTTTTTTGCTAGTCTTTATGGAAAAATTGTTAATTTTTTGATAAAGAAAAAGTGTGAAATATCTAGAAAAGAGTAACAAAAGGCTAGTCTTATATACCTATGAGGTGACAAAGAATATAATCCTTTTTATTGGTTTATTTTGAAAGCGGAATATATATTTTGAATACAATTTGCTAAAATAATAGTGGTATAAAATGTATGTGAATCTACATAGGAGGGAATTTAGATGGAATTTAATGAAGTTGTCGCTAATAGACGAGAGATTACAAGTTTTTTAACCAAACCAATTCCTTATGATGTACTAGAACGGATTTTATCCTCTGCTTATTTAGCACCAACAGGTAATAATTTGCCTTCTCGTGAATTTATTGTCGTTAACGATAAAGAAATGCTCCAAACACTATCTAAAACTACACCTTACGTATCTTGGTTAAATGAAGCAAGTTTCGCAATTGTAATTACTGGTCGACCAGATGTAAGTAAATATTGGATTCAAGACTCCTCCATTGCAAGTAGCTTTATTTGGCTTTCAGCTGTAAATGAAGGTATAGGATGTGCTTTTGGAGCAGTATTGAATACGACAGATGAAAAAGAGTCTGAGCAAAGAGAAACGTATGTAAAAGAAGCTTTAGCTATTCCCTCTAATCGAAGAGTTTTGGCAATCTTAGGATTAGGTTATCCAAATGAAAAACCAAAGGAAAAGGTTTTACCTGAAATGTCTGAGATTATATACTATGGGAAGTTTGGTGAAAACGAAATCTAATTGATAAGTTAGGATGCAAATTAATGCATCCTTTTTTTATTTGCTCGATCATAACTTGTACTATTTAAGAATAGAATAAAATCAATGAAAGACTATGTGGTGAAATAAAAATCAGGATGGGATTATGAAAAATTTTATCATGAAAGCAGGTTTTGTTTTAGCAGGCGGTATTACACAAGGTATGGGGATGGGATTTTTTTTATTTCCTCACGCGATTCCATCAGGGGGTGCGGGTGGTCTAGCGGTTTTAATTAATTATTTTTTTGATATTAATATGGGGCTTGCATTGTGGATTGTGAACTTTTCAATGCTTCTTCTCGCAATAAAGTATCTTGGGAATAGCAGTACAATTTGGACAATGGTAGGGATGACGATTACTTCCCTTTCCGTTTATTTTTTTCAAACTGTCATTAATTTATCTGTAGGAAACATTTGGACAGACCTATTGTTAGGTTCTATTTTTCTAGGAATCGGTATAGGGCTCTTATTAAGAGAAGGCGTCTCCAACGGAGGAGTTGGAGTTATCGCCTTAATTTTTGCAAATTCAAGAGGTATATTACCAGGTAAAACATTATTTTGGATGAATGGATTCATCTTTATTATCATTGCTTTTATTGTACGTTGGGAAATCATTTTACAAGCGTTAATTAGTCAATGGATTTCGACGAAAATGGTAGATAGAGTCTTTCGTTATCGAAAAACTTAATATTTACACATAATTATATCTGAATGACTCTTTTTTCTTTCCTTTTGGATCCTTTTCCACATGAATTAATGTTATGGCTAACAAGCCTGCAATAAGAGTTAATATCGCTACGGATAAAAACATTCCAGTTCTAGACCATTCTAATAGACGAGTAAAAACTGGTGGCCCAATCGCGACACCGAGAAAACGAACTGAACTATATAATGATGTGACAAATCCTCGCCTTTCCTTACCTACTGAACCTGTAATAAGACTGTTAATACAAGGTAATACAAGACCTGTTCCGACACTACTTATGACAAGCACAAGAAGAAAGGGGAATAACTTTTCAACCAAAATTAATAATCCATATGAAATTGTCATGAGAGTAAGTCCTAGAACAATTAATCTCTTCATCAACAGCATATTCTTCCCAATTTTACTTCCGGTAATATAAGAGGTTGTTACCATCACTAATAATGGAATTGCTAATATTAACCCTTTTACAACTCCGTCAATCTTATATGTCTTTTCGAGGACATCAGATAAATAAAAGAGGATTCCGAATAATGTAAAAAGGCAGATAGAACCAGCTAAGTAGACAGTGAATAACCATCTACCTTCATATTTAAAAACAGACAATAATCCTCTAACGTATTTTTCAAAGGGAGGGGGAGCTTGTCTATTTCTTTTCTCCTTTATAAAGATCCAAGTAAGAATTACGGAAACTAAAACAATTGCAGGAAAGGCAAAGAATACTGAATACCAAATTAATAGTCCTAATAAAGAACCTAAAATAGGGGATAAGACCTTTCCTAAACCATTAGATGCTTCAACGATTCCTAGGACCCTGCTTTGCTCTCCACCTTTAAATAAATCACCAGTAAGCGCCATGGCAATTGGCATACTTCCTGCTGCACCTATCCCCTGCAAAGTTCGTCCGATTAATATCCATAAAAACGGATTGGAAAATTTCCAAGCTGCAAAACCAGCGAGCAAACCACCTAAACCGTATAAAATAAGCGCAGGAATGATAATGATCTTTCTTGAAAAACGATCAGATAAATAACCTAATATTGGAATGAAAAATGCTGCAACAACTGAAAAAACGGTAATTGTTAAGCTAACTTGCATTTGTGATATATTCAAACTGGATTTCATTTGCGGCAAGATAGGTATGAGCATTGAGTTCCCTAATGTCATAATAAGGGGGATTGAACCAATTGCTGTTATGGTCATTCCGTTACTTTTAGCCACTCTCACACACCCTTTATATTTTATTTAAGTTGCAGATTTAACCATTAATGGTGGTGGGACGAGCCAACCTTTTTCTTTGCTTATTTTTAATAATTTTGCTTCGTACTCTGTTCGCTGTACTAAAAATTCATCGAACATTGTTGCGATATCCTCTCGAATGGCACTACTAGAAACATAACTAAAAAACATTTTTCCTGACATAAGTTCCTTTTGAACAAGAATAGCTATTTCAGGATCATTAAAACGTGCTCCAGCAGGAATATCCTCGACATGAACATCGGGACGGCCCGGGGGTGCAGGAGGTAGCCTAATGCCATTTTGCTTTAAGATTGCCTCTGTTTGTTGTTCTTCCTGTTTAAAGCAATTTTCCATTAAATCCTCTAAAAACACTTTTAAATCATGGTCTCCAGCATGATTATCTAGTATTTGCAAAGATACAAGGGTACCTTTTGTTGCAAAGAGGTGTGACCATAGATTATAAATTTCACCGGAATGAAGGGGTTCTTCTTGTGGCTTACCACTTAAAATGCCCACTAACACGACCTCCTGTTTGTTTGATTTAGCTTTTATATTCTTTCATAAAAATAAGAAATTTATGTCCTTCCTTTTTCAGGAAAGAGTGTTAGTTAGTGATTCAAGATCACAAAGATATATATTTTTTCATGGTAAGGAAAATTCAGCTAATAATGGAACTTTTTCCATTTTAAAACGTATTAAAGATGAAAGGTCATAAAGAACATTTGATACATACTCATGCAGGATAAACACAATTTTCTTTATGAATAGACAATTTTGGAGGGGGTGATATAGTGGATTTCTTTGGTCTATCGATTGAATCGATCTATTTAATTACACTTATTGTAGTAGGTTCGATTACTGTACTGTTTATCTTATTTGGTAACGGTCTTATAGATGTATCAGATGCTGGAGGGGTATTAAATCCTACGATAATTTTGTCCTTTATTACAATTTTTTCAGCATCTGGGTATTTATTTGAAATGTTTACACCGATTTCGAGCATGCTTATTTTATTGTTTTCTTTGCTTATTGCTCTTATTCTTGTCACAATTCTTAATATTTTCATTTTAATACCATTATCTAAGGCGGAGGAATCCTTAGTTTATTCCTCAAATTCATTAAAGGGAAGGGTAGGTAAGGTGATTACTCCGATTCCGTTAGATGGATTTGGTGAAGTGGTTTTAACAGATAAGAGTGGAACAATTGCAAAATCAGCAGTCAGCTTTAATCAAGAAGAAATAAGCGAAGGAGTAAACGTACTTGTAATTGATGTTCAAAAAGGAGTTCTTCATGTGACTCCATATGAGCAATCAACTCATTATAATTTATAGGGGGAGTTTTTATGACATTACTATTATCAGTTATTGGAGTAGTTGTATTTCTGTTAATAGCATTAATAGCTATCTTTATTACGAAGTATCGTACAGCTGGACCTGATGAGGCACTGATTGTAACAGGGAGTTATTTAGGTAGTAAAAATGTCCACGTTGATGAATCAGGAAATAAAATTAAAATCATTCGCGGTGGCGGTGCCTTTATATTACCA
Source organism: Metabacillus sp. 22489 (assembly GCF_052044855.1). Lineage (NCBI taxonomy): Bacteria > Bacillati > Bacillota > Bacilli > Caryophanales > Bacillaceae > Metabacillus > Metabacillus sp. 22489. Next base: position 48,473 of record NZ_JBQENT010000031.1, on the reverse strand, counting down.
GTTTTTCAACAAGCTGAGCCTTTAAGCTTATTATCAAGTAAATTGGATGTAACGACACCTGAGGTATATACAGAACAAGGTGTGCCTGTTATGGCGGATGGAACAGCAATTATTAAAATTGGTGGCTCGATTGAAGAAATTGCAACTGCAGCAGAGCAATTTTTAGGCAAGAAAAAAGAAGACAGAGAGAATGAAGCTCGCGAAGTACTTGAAGGTCACTTACGGTCGATTTTAGGGTCGATGACAGTCGAGGAAATCTATAAAAATCGTGATAAATTTTCTCAAGAAGTTCAAAGAGTTGCAACACAGGATTTAGCAAAGATGGGACTTATTATCGTATCTTTTACAATCAAGGATGTTAGAGATAAGAATGGGTACTTAGATTCATTAGGGAAGCCAAGAATTGCCCAAGTAAAGCGAGATGCTGATATCGCGACTGCAGAAGCAGAAAAAGAAACACGAATTAAGCGGGCAGAGGCGAGTAAAGAAGCGAAAAAATCTGAGTTAGAGCGTGCAACAGAAATCGCAGAAGCCGAAAAAGAAAACCTTATGAAAATGGCCGAGTATCGAAGAGAGCAGGATATTGCCAAGGCACGTGCAGACCAAGCATATGACCTCGAAACGGCTAGAGCTAAGCAAGAAGTAATGGAACAAGAAATGCAAGTAAAAATCATTGAGCGTCAGAAACAAATTGAATTAGAGGAAAAGGAAATTCAGCGTCGTGAACGTCAATATGATTCAGAAGTGAAAAAGAAGGCAGACGCTGACCGTTATGCAGTAGAACAGGCAGCATCTGCAAATAAAGCAAAAGAAATCGCACAGGCTGATGCAAACAAATATCGCATTGAAGCGATGGCAAAAGCTGAAGCCGAAAAAGTAAGAATTGATGGATTAGCAAAAGCGGAAGCAGAAAGAGCCAAAGGGGAAACAGAGGCAGAGGTCATTCGTTTGAAAGGTCTAGCGGAAGCTGAAGCTAAGCGAAAAATTGCTGAAGCATTTGAACAATATGGTCAGGCGGCAATTCTTGATATGGTTGTTAGAATGCTCCCTGAATATGCTAAACAGGTTGCAAGTCCATTAGCCAATATCGATAAACTTACTGTCGTTGATACTGGAGGAAATGGCGAGAATGGCGGAGCAAATAAGGTCACTGGATATGCAACAAATTTAATGAGTTCTTTACAGGAATCGTTGAAGGCATCATCTGGAATCGATGTGAAGCAATTACTTGAAAATTTCTCAGGCAAGGGAAATATTCGAGAGAGCATTGATCAGCTTTCAAATGACTTAGTTAAAAGTGAGAAAGTAGAAGATAAGGAAATTGGTTAAAAACGTAATATGAATTGAACGGGCAGAACTTTACATGTTCTGCCTTTTATAATATGAAAAGTTGAAGAAAAGTTATGTTTACAAACTTCCCCTTAATTTGTCTTAATAATTTTCAAATCAATACTTGATAATGCTGTTGGTAAATCAGCAAATGTTGTAATGCCTGTAAAATCAACTCCGATTGAGATTATGGTCTGAGCGATCTCTGGACGAATACCAGTGATAATTGTTTCTACACCAAGCAATCTTAAGGCAGAAATTACTTTGAACAAATTATCTGCAACCATTGTATCAATGATAGGAACACCAGTTACATCTAATATCAAATATTCAAGCTTTAATTTGGAACATTCCTCCATCGTTACTTCTAAAACAAGTTGTGAGCGATGAGTATCAATTTCTCCAATTAACGGAACGACTGCAACATTTTTGTTAATCGGGACAACAGGAACAGATAATTCTTCAAGTGCGGTATATGCAATCTTCATTAAATTATTGTTATGCTCTTGATAGACATTTCCATATTCTGCACTAATTTCGTCGAGTAAAGGGTCGATAATTTTACTTACGTCAAGCATTGTAATTGCCGCAAACTGTTGTTGTTCCAATTCCTCAGTAAATACGTCCCAAATCACTGTTCGATAATAAGCTAACGATCTTAATGCAGTAGTGAGAGTCGTATTATCGACTAAAAAGCTTGCTTCATTATGAGCCCATTCAATTATCTCATTTGAGACATCCTGATTATCAATTAATGATTTACCTAATAATTCAATTAATTTAGATGAACTTTCATTTCTGCTTTCTTCCAATGTTTCATTCGTTAATAAATTTGCTTGTAGCTGTGTAACATTAGCAGCTAACACTGTCTTGTTTTTCATGATTTTTTGACCAATATAATTTAGTTCATCCTTCATTTTTCCAACTCCCTAAACAATATGTACCTTATATTATGATAACATAATTAAATAAATTGAAATGGCTTTAAAATAGCGGAACTTGAATTTTATACTTAAAGTTGCTCGAATACATGGGGGAGTGTTGGATTTCTATAAAGTAAATAGGCAAAGTGAAATTCTATGTTGCCCGAATGAGTCAAATAATAAAGGGAGGATAAATTTTTATTTACTACAAATAAAAAAACAATAAATATAAGGATATATCTAAAACTGTCTGTCAAATACTATTAAATATGCTATAGTTATTTGATTACAAATATAAATGAAGTAGAAATGAGATGTGATATTTTGTCAGATTTTATCAATTTAGGAGTTCGTAAAGAAATAAATCATACATTAAAGTCATTAGGAATTGTAGAACCAACAGCGATTCAAAAGCTTGTGATTCCCACAATACTTGCTGGTAAGGATGTAATCGCTCAAGCACAAACAGGTACTGGAAAGACTCTCGCTTTTGTATTACCAATCCTAGAGCGGATTAATGTTGATAATCATGAAATACAAGCACTTATTCTGACACCTACAAGAGAATTAGCCCAACAAATTTCGAAGGAAATTAAAATCCTTCTTGAGAATTTGGAAGGCATTCAAGTCTTAACAGTGTATGGTGGTCAAGATGTCGCCCATCAATTAAAAAAGTTAAAAGGGGTCCAGCATATTGTTGTTGCAACTCCAGGGAGATTATTAGATCATATTCGTCGACAATCAGTGGACTTATCAACAGTTCAAATGCTTGTTTTAGATGAGGCAGATCAAATGTTACATATGGGATTCCTCCCAGAAGTGAATGAAATTATAGTTGAAACATTATCATCGAGACAAACTTTACTTTTTTCTGCAACAATGCCACAAGAGATACGGTCACTTGCAAAAAAATATATGGTAAACCCTGAAACAATCCAAGTAAAGGCAAAAAATATTACACTTGATGAAATTAAGCAAGTTGTTATTGAAACTACTGACCGTAGAAAGCAAGCAACATTATTACACTTATTACAAGAGCAGCGTCCGTTTTTAGCAATTATTTTTTGTCGAACAAAAATCCGTGCGAAAAAGCTAAACGAAGCATTAATTGCAAATGGTTATGAGTCAGATGAATTACATGGCGATTTAACACAGGCGAAACGTGAAAAAGCAATGAAAAGATTTCGGGATGCGAAGATTCAGCTTTTAGTTGCAACAGATGTTGCAGCACGAGGACTTGATGTAGAAGGAGTAACACATGTTTTTAATTATGATATTCCTCACGATGTAGAGAGTTATATTCATCGAATTGGTCGAACTGGTCGAGCTGGGGGAGAAGGGGTTGCTTATACATTAGTAGCACCTAAAGATTTTGACTTTCTAACAATGATCGAAAAAGGGATTAAACATCGTTTGGAGAAACAAATTATAGAAGGGATAAGCGTACCTAATAAGGAAGATATTAAGACACCAAGAAACCCCAAAACTAGCAAGGATAATTTCAATTCTTCTTTATTAAATGGTAAAAGAAAAACAGGGCGTGAAAAAACGAAGCATCGCTCTAGTAATGGAAGAAGTAAAAGGAAAAATCGATAAATTTGAAGGAAGGAGTCACAATATAAACCGTGTTAGGTACTTAATATTGTGACTCCTCTAATGTTATTTTTTATTTTGTAAGTCTTTTTTCGTTATGTTACTTCTAATCGTAATATCCTTAGAAAATTCAGTATCTCGTTGATTATGTGGATACTTATTTTGACGTTCACGGTTATCGTTACGGTTCGTCATATTTTTTCCCTCCCCTTTAATTGAAGCACTTTTAGTATGAACAAGGATAGGAAGAAATACTAAAGAAGTAATTGGAAGTAGTAGGCATGCTTACTCTAGCTTATAAATTCGTTTACGGTTCTACAGTTTAAAAACCGCCTTCAGCTGGGGAAAAAGGTATATTTAACCGATTTTCAACTGCTCGAAGCCGTTGATTTAATCGGTTTAAACGTCTAGTATGCTGTTCAATACGATTGGTTAGTTCGCGATTTATGCGATCTACCTCTTGATTTAGCCTATTATGTTCTTGGTTTAGTCTTCTAAGTTCATTATTTAATCTTGTTAATTCTCTTGTTTGACGTTCAGATTGACGCTCAAGGGCTGCAACACGTCTTTCTAAAGCAGGCTGTCTCGTATCATCGTACATTTCTGGTTGCTGATAATATTCTTGTTGAGGATAATAGTACATGCTTTCTTGTTGTGGTACGTATTCATAATAATAACCATATGGATTCATGAAGGACTCTCCTTTTTTGTAAATAATATGAAATCCATATAAGTCTATGTAGGTTTTTGCGGAGTGTGAAGGCTTTTGCCTAGGTTGTAACAATCAAAATAATGTCTTTAAAAAAAAGAAAGAGAGCAAAAATTCGCTCTCTAGATTGATTATGTTTTTAATTAGTCAAATTTCAAAAATGGTAAGGAAATATCTTGTGAACGGTAATCACTCGCATCGAGCACCCATTTGTCTTTTCCTGATTTTTTCAATTGAAGTTCTACTGTTACTTCACTTGTAGATGGTTTCATAGTAGCAAATTCCTTTGCCATTTCATCAAAAACAAATTTTTGCAATTCCATTTCAGTCGCTTGTTGATTTTTACTCACATAATCTTCAGCTTTCTTTTGGAGTGAAGGTTGCATAGATGGTACATCAAGTGGTGAGGCAGTTAATTCAACAATTGCTGTATCTTCACTTATAGTTTTTGTTACAGTTTGCGCTTTTACTTTTTCTTTTAATGCAGCCTTCATGGACTTGACTAAATTAAATAAGCTTTGTTTATCAATTTGATCTTCTGAAATATAAGCTGTGCTCATGAAACCTTCGATAATTGCATCATCAAACTCTCTAACTAGAGCTTCTTTATCTTCTCCAACTAAAGTCTCGAACTCTGGGCTTTCACCATTGTAAAATAAAACATCTATGTAAGCTGAGAGAGCTTTTGCAGGATTTTGTAAATCTTCAGCCGTTTCTAATAACTTTTCATCTTTACCATCAATATCAAACTCAATTACTTCCTGTTCTTTTTCATATTGTTCAGTAGATGAATAAACTAATTGATAATCTTCACCTTTATCAACTAAAAAGTATAAACTTCCTTCAAGCTTTTTACCTTTACTAAGTGTTGCATATTTTAATACTGAATTATAGTCTTCAGGCTCTGATTCACCTGCCATTGTGTCACCTTGATAAAGAACGAAATTATTGTTGTCAACATCTAATGGATCTTTACCATTATTCGTAACGGAAATATCAATTTTTAATGCCAACTGGTCATCTGATGCATTATCATATTCTGAAGGTAATGTGTATTCCACATTATCGATACTAATATCGGCTACCTTTGCTTTTTCTTTCTTTTTATCTTCGCCACCTGATTCTTCCTTACTAGTTGAGCTTGATGAACATGCAGCAGCAAACGTTGTAAGTAAAATTAAAGATAAAATCATCATAAATTTTTTCATTATTGCGTCCTCCTAATTATCTTTTGAATACAACATTTTCCATGATATATAATTTATCCGAATTATGGAATAGGAGGAAAATCCTGAATGTCTACAAAAGATGAGTATTTTTTACTATATTCTACAAATTTTGACCTTCCTCAATTTGGATTAAAATAGGGATTTCATATTTTTCAAGAGCTTCAAAAAACTCATTTTCGTTTTTTAAATAAGATAAGGAAATATTAAAAGGTGGGAACCCCATTCTTTGATTAAGACCGACTAATTTTCTTGCACGACCAGATAATTTATCAATATAATGTTCCTCGTTTTTTAGAATAATACCTAGAAATCTACTCATCTGATATTTATAAGGGACAAAGCCTTCAAAGTCTTCCCAAGGTACAAACCCTGGATTTCCTGGACCGTTCAGTGTTATTCCATTTTTCGAAAGGATAACAATCGGTTCATGTTTTATGAGTCGTTTCAATATTGTATATGTACATAGGATTAAAATAATGGCCAATATAAAGGTAAAAATCATCATAAATATCTCTTCACCTGATAGTGCGAGAATAATAGCAAAATAGAAAGATCCGATTGTTAAAAGCGTCAAGAAAATAAATGCCAATACCATTTTTGTTTTAGAATTATAAAATTTTTCTTCCAATGGTGTACCTCCATTATAAGTAAATATTCATCACAACAATTTTTCAAAATCGTTGTGATCATTTAGTCAAACCATATAACATTATAGCAATCCAAAATGGAATTTTTTACAGTATAGAAATAATCAGGAAAAATGTCTTAGTAAAAAGTTTTGTACATAGTAATTAATTACTATGAATTTATTTATATAAAATATTTAATTAGATTCATCATTCTAATTTTGTGTGTTGAATTGCATAATTTCTATAAACATATAAAAGTAATTTTTCAATTAAGAAAAAGCCTTGATAAAAGGATAAAAATAATATAAAGTAAATCCATGTTTGAAAAGTTTAAAATTTTATAATGTTCAGTTAATAGGTGTTAAAAGTATTTGTTGCTTTTAACTTAAAAGGGAAGTTCGGTGTAAATCCGACACGGTCGCGCCACTGTAATGGGGAATTTTGTATCAAACCACTGTTACTCATTTATTTGAGAACGGGAAGGGATACAAAATGATGAGTCTAAGTCAGGAGACCTGCCTATTAAATGCACTTGTACCTACGCGTAATAGGGAGGAGTGATGGTCATATGTTGAATCAGTTTTTATATTTCAACTCCAGCTAACTATGGAATTTGACGATCAATCCCTCTCATCATTTTGAGAGGTTTTTATTTTCATACTAAACATAGAAGAGGAGTACATGAAATATGATAAAAAGTTCAAATATTGGTTATCCAAGAATTGGAGAAAATCGGGAATGGAAGAAGACGTTAGAACTCTTTTGGTCCGAACAAATGAGTGAAGAGGAATTTGAGAAAGAAATGAAACAGATTCGTTTATCGCATTTGAAAAAACAACAAGATAAAGGAATCGATCTCATTCCTATTGGAGATTTTAGTTATTATGATCATGTATTAGATACTGCAGTTATGTTTAATCTTATTCCTGAACGTTTTAAAACAACGAACGGAAAATTATCATTAGTTAACTATTTTGAGATTGCAAGAGGTAGTAAAGGCAAAGTTGCTTCTGAAATGACGAAATGGTTTAACACGAATTATCATTACATCGTTCCGGAACTAAACAAAGTGGAACCAAAATTAATGGAGAATAGACTTGTTCATTTGTTCAATGAGGCGAAGGAAGAATTAGGTATATATGGGAAGCCAGTTATTGTAGGGCCGATTACTTTGTTATCATGCTCAAAAGGTTTTACAAACGAACAAAGAGCTTCTTTGTTACAATCTCTTATTCCGTTATATATTGAAGTATTTACAGAACTTAGAGGTGCCGGAGCTGAATGGATTCAAATTGATGAACCAATTTTAGTGAAGGATGTCAAAGAGGAAATTGTTAACGAATTACAGCTTGTATATTCAGCTTTCGCGCAAAATGTTCAAGATGTGAATCTAATCATTCAAACTTATTTTGAAAGTACAGAATACTATAAAGAACTCATTAACCTTCCAGTAGCGGGAATTGGTCTTGATTTTGTTCATGATGCAGGCGCAAATCTCAAGCTTCTTGAAAAATACGGCTTCCCTAATGAAAAATATTTATTTGCGGGGATTATTGATGGGAGAAATATTTGGAAGTCTAAATTGGTGGATAAATTCGATTTTGTAAAGGAACTTTCAAATAAAATTGGTGAAAATCGTATGTTTTTACAGCCATCATGTAGTTTACTTCATGTTCCTGTTACAGTGAAAAATGAACAACAGCTCGAATCTCAAATAAGAGATGTTTTAGCATTTGCAGATGAAAAATTAGATGAAATCGCATTACTTACTCATGTTTTTACGGAAAAACAGCAGATTGATGATTTAGAAAATTATGATAAAGTTATTCATTCTTTTAAAGAGTCTGCTTATCGAAATGTTGAGCATATTCAGGAAGCGATAAATAATCTTGAACACTATTCAAGTTCTCGAATATCTGTAGAGAAGCGAAAGCAAATCCATGAAGAGAAGTGGAAGTTACCACTTTTACCAACGACAACGATAGGAAGCTTTCCGCAAACAAAGGAAGTCAGAAAACAAAGATTAAAATGGAGAAAAGGTGAACTATCCGATAAGGACTATGAACAATATATTCAAAGTGAAATTAAAAAATGGATAACTATTCAAGAAGAAATAGGATTAGATGTTCTAGTTCATGGTGAATTCGAACGGACAGATATGGTTGAGTTTTTTGGGGAAAAGCTTGAAGGAGTTGCGATCACAAAGAATGGATGGGTTCAATCATATGGATCCCGATGTGTGAAACCGCCTGTTATTTTTGGGGATGTATACTGTAAACAGAATATGACAGTTAAAGAAACTGTTTATGCACAATCCTTAACAGATAAGCCTGTAAAAGGGATGTTAACAGGACCTGTCACAATTATAAATTGGTCCTTTGTACGTGATGATATTAGTCGGACTGATGTAATGAATCAGGTAGCATTAGCAATTCGAAGTGAAGTTGAAGCTTTAGAGAAGCACGCTATAACAATGATTCAAGTTGATGAAGCAGCATTACGAGAGGGGTTACCATTAAAACAGGAAAAAACAGAAGCGTATTTAAATGCTTCAGTTTATGCCTTTAAACTAGCAACTTCTTCGGTAAAACCTGATACACAGGTACATACTCATATGTGCTATTCGAATTTTGATGATATTATCCATGCGATTGATGCCTTAGATGCCGATGTTATTTCTATTGAAACATCAAGGAGCCATGGAGAGCTCATCACTTCCTTTGAAGAGCATCATTATAATAAAGGTATTGGCCTAGGTGTATATGATATTCATAGTCCGCGCGTTCCTACAATAGAAGAAATAACGCAAAATATTAAACGAGCACTCGAGGTTCTTGATTATCGAGCATTTTGGGTAAATCCTGATTGTGGATTGAAAACACGTGGAGAAGCTGAAACAGTTGCTGCATTAAAAGTAATGGTAGAAGCTGCACATCAGTATCGAGTAAAAATTCAGTCATTAGAGACTGTTTAAGCGTAAAATATAATTTGTAACCATTTGGCACTGATACTTCTGTATCAGTGCTTTTTTATTAGCTGTTTTTCAGAGCTAGATTATATTTCTCTCTAAGGTTTTCTTTTAGACACACTTTATAATGAGATTTCTATCAAACGGGGCTCTCATAGATGATCCTTGGATATAGGTTTTAATTATTACTTTCCAAATTTACATTCTCCATTTTAATTTGTTTTGAAATTATAATAGAAGGTTTTATCGCTAGAAAATCGAATAATATTATGAAACGGGAGATTTTCCTAGTTGCATTCAACTCTGATATTTATTTATCTAGTTTAGGAAAGAGTCGCATTCTTTGAGACTATGATAGAAGTAAGAGGGACTGTCAAGTTGACAGTAATCCCCTTATGGTAAATCGGAGTGTTTACCAGGCTCATCTTTTCCACCAGTATCATTACCTGTTCCTGACGTATAACCAACTCGATAGACAGAATCTTTTTTTTGACGAAGTGCATCAGGCATTTGGTATTGTTTTTCATCATTTTGAAATTGCCCTTTTTTTGACATTGGAATACCTCCCAACATTTTATAGTAAACATTCCAAAATAGTTTAACCTAATAAGGACAAATTATTAGCGGATTTAGATTAGAGCATTTTTCTTGAAACATCATGATAAGTTATTTACGTTATAAAATAGCAAGTGAAGAAAAGGTATCAAGAGGAGGAAGTCATGAAACATTTTCATATTTTTATAGATGGTCAATGGATAGGGGAAGACCTTGAAAAAATAGACGTAATAAATCCAGCAACTAGCGAAGTGGTTGCAACTGTACCTAATGCAGGGAAGAAAGAATCGGAACATGCAATTGCTTCGGCTTATCGAGCATTTTCAGAATGGTCCTCTTTATCAGCATATGAACGTTCCGAATATATTCGTCAATGGTACGATTTAATAAATGAGCATCAAGATGAGCTTGCTAAAACAATGACAGTCGAACAGGGAAAACCATTAAAAGAGGCATTAGGTGAAATTGGTTATGCAAATGGTTTCTTATCGTGGTATGCGGAGGAAGCTAAGCGAATATACGGTGAATTGATTCCTGCCACTAGTCAGAATAAACGCCTTTTTGTTCAAAAACAACCAGTTGGAGTTGTAGCAGTTATTACCCCATGGAATTTTCCAGCTGCAATGATTACAAGAAAGGTTGCCCCTGCTTTAGCTGCCGGTTGTACAGTTATGATTAAACCTGCAGAGCAGACGCCATTAACAGCAATTAAACTGGTCGAATTAGCGGAAAAGGCAGGTATTCCTAAAGGTGTTATAAATATAGTGACTGGTAATGCAGAGGAAATCGGAGATGCTTGGTTACAGGATGAAAGGGTCCGAAAGCTAACCTTTACTGGTTCAACTGAAGTGGGAAGACTTCTTATGCAAAAAGCGTCAAAAACAATTAAAAAATTGTCTTTAGAGTTAGGGGGACATGCACCAGTTATTATCCTTGACGATGCAAATATTGAAAAGGCAGTCACAGAGGTAATCGCAGCGAAATTTCGCAATGCTGGACAAACGTGTGTTTGTGCAAATCGGATATATGTTCATGACTCCGTATATGAATCTTTTTTACAAAAGTTTAAAAATAAGGTAAGTGAATTGGTTGTCGGTAATGGATTAGAAGAAGGGGTAGATATTGGGCCATTAATTGACAAACATGCTGTTAAGAAAGTGATCGACCAAATTGAAGATGCAGTTGGGAAAGGTGCGGTACTTGAAACTGGAGGGAAGGTAATAAATGATTTATTTATTGAGCCAACCGTTCTTTCAAATGTAGAAGATGATATGTTATGTATGATGGAAGAAACATTTGGACCTGTTGCACCTGTTACAAGATTTAGTAGTGAAGAAGAAGTTATCGAAAGGGCCAACAATTCTATTTTCGGTCTTGCAGCTTATATTTTCACGGAAAGTATCTCAAAAGGCATTCGAATAAGTGAAGCATTAGATTACGGGATTATCGGTTTAAATGATGGTTTACCTTCAACACCACAAGCACCATTTGGAGGCTTTAAACAAAGTGGTTTAGGTCGTGAAGGTGGGTACCATGGAATTGAAGAGTATTTGGAAGTGAAATATATATCACTTGGTATATAAACTATAGTAACAAAAACAAAATAACTTTCCTTTAGATATTTTCATTTAATTATTTTAAATGATATTTAAATGGAGAGTTATTTTTTTATTTTTAAATAAAGAGTATAAATGAAAAAAAATGAGGGGAAATATGGAATTTAGCTCTCCTAACTCTAATGTTCATTTGTGTGAAAAAGATTACTAGAATGCTAGAAACAAACAGATTCACTCTTGGTTTTAATATAAATTAAAGTTATTTGGTCATAATTTTAACTATTAAATTATAATTATTATAAAAAAGTATTGATTTTTAATTGAGAGATGTTATTATAATACTATATTCAAATAAAATATGAGGTGATTCTTAAAAATGACTAATAACAGATTAACTACTAGTTGGGGTGCTCCCGTTGGAGACAACCAAAACTCAATTACAGCAGGCTCTAGAGGTCCAGTATTAATACAGGATGTTCACCTTTTAGAGAAATTAGCGCATTTTAATAGAGAACGTGTTCCAGAGCGTGTTGTTCATGCTAAAGGTGCTGGTGCACATGGATATTTTGAAGTAACAAATGATGTTTCTAAATATACTAAAGCAAAGCTGTTTAATGGTGTTGGAAAACGTACACCAATGTTTATTCGTTTCTCAACAGTTGCAGGTGAGTTAGGTTCTGCTGATACTGTTCGTGATCCACGTGGATTTGCTGTAAAATTTTATACAGAAGATGGTAATTATGACATCGTTGGGAATAATACACCTATTTTCTTTATTCGCGATGCTATTAAATTCCCAGACTTTATCCATACTCAAAAACGCCATCCACAAACACATTTGAAAAACCCTAATGCTGTATGGGATTTCTGGTCACATTCACCTGAATCTCTACACCAAGTAACATACCTTATGGGAGACCGTGGTATTCCTGCAACACTTCGCCATATGAATGGATATGGAAGCCATACATTTAAATGGACAAATGCTGAAGGTGAAGGCGTATGGATTAAGTATCATTTTAAAACAGATCAAGGTGTTAAAAATCTAGACCCAGCAGTTGCTGAGAAATTAGCAGGAGAAAATCCTGATTATCATACAGAAGATTTATTCAATGCAATCAAAAATGGTGATTTCCCTTCTTGGACATTATATGTTCAAATTATGCCATTAGAAGATGCAAATACTTATCGTTTTGACCCATTCGATGTAACAAAAACTTGGTCTCATAAAGACTATCCATTAATTGAAGTTGGTCGAATGGTGCTTGACCGTAACCCGGAAAACTATTTTGCAGAAGTTGAGCAAGCAACATTCTCACCTGGAACACTTGTACCTGGTGTAGATGTATCACCTGATAAAATGTTACAAGGTCGTTTGTTTGCTTACGCAGATGCTCATCGATACCGCGTTGGTGTAAATCATAATCAATTACCAATTAATCGTCCACGTGTTGATGTAGACAATAATCAACGTGATGGATTCATGACTATGACAAATGGTAAAAATCCAGATGTTTATTATGAGCCAAACAGCTATGGTGGTGCTGTTGAAACACCTGAAAACAAACAAGCTGCTTTCCCAGTTTCAGGTGTTGCTGAAAGTGTACCTTATGACCGTGATGATCACTATACACAAGCGGGAGATTTATACCGTTTAATGAGTGAGGAAGAACGTACTCGTACTGTGAATAATATTGTAGGAGCAATGAAGCCAGTTGAAAAAGATGAAATTAAACTTCGTCAAATTGGTCACTTCTACAAAGCAGATCCTGAATTTGGAACACGTATTGCAGAAGGCTTAGGATTATCCGTACCTGAAACAGTAAAATAATTTTTAATAGTATAGAAAACTAATTTAATAGTAATACACGACTTATTCTCAAACTATTCTCATTTTTTCTCAAATAAAAAAGTATCCGTTTTTGCGGATACTTTTTTTATGGTTCTTTTGATTAAGGGTACAAATTTTTTTCTATCAAAAGAGTACTAAATTATAATGTAACGACCTTTGCAAATGCAGCGCTATGCTCTCTTCGCTCTTTACGATGATTAATTCGTTGCTGTGCTGTATTAAATAACATAATTTCCTCATCTGATTCTGGTTTTACTTTCGGAACAGTGACTGGCTTTCCATTGCTATCTAAGGCAACGAAAGTTAAAAAGGATGTGGCAGCAAGCTTTCGTTCCCCGGTTTTTAAATCCTCAGAAATAACCTTTACAAAAACCTCCATCGAGGAACGCCCTACAGATGAGACGTACGATTCCAAACTAACTGAATCACTTTGACGAATCGGAATAAGAAAATCTACTGAATCTGTAGAAGCAGTAACTACTTCACATCTCGAATGTTTTGCGGCTGAAATTGAGGCAACATCATCAATATAGCTCATTAATTTACCACCAAATAATGTATTGTGGTTATTTGTATCAAGTGGGAATACACGACTAGTTTTAATGACAAGTGATTCTTTACATGTCTTTTCTGTTCTTTCAACCATAAAAATCGTTCGCCTTCCTTCTTAACAAATAGGATTTTCACTTAAACTGACATAGGTGAGGAAAAGTTACCCTTTAAACCCTCTTAGCCCTACTATTATTAGCTTTTTAACAATGTATAGTCAATTATTTAGTTAACTCATCTTCCTAATTATATCGTAAGGTAAGAAGAAAAACCTATAGAATGCATCATTTATATATTGTTACAGAAAAAGAAACATATTATAATGAACGATAACGAACAAAAAAATACTAAACTGTACAAAAAATATTACTTTTTTGGAAAGGATGAATAGGATGGGTAGAAAAAAAGGAGAAACGCATTGGATTATTCCGGATGGTTATATTCCACCATTAAGCTCAGGAGAATTAGTTAGTCATGAATCAATTTGTATTTTAAATTGCAATGAAACAGCTGCTTCAGTATTCATTACAATTTATTTTGAGGATCGGGAACCTTTTGAGAAAATTCCTGTTATCATTGATGCAAAAAGAAGCAACCATTTACGTACATCATCTTTGGAATTTAACGGTGAAAAAATCCCTGTTGGCGTTCCTTATTCAATTGAAGTTGAGAGTGACCAACCGATAATTGTCCAATATAGTCGATTAGATGCTACACAGCCAAGCTTAGCTTTAATGTCAACGATGGGTTATCCGTTAATTTAATTATCATTTAGTATGAAGGCTTATAAGATAAAAAGATTTGTTTTATAATTATTTCATATAATAGATTGTAAACCCTTTCATACTCTGGTAAATTTGATAGACAAGCAAGGTTGTAGTGTTTTAGTTTCAATTAGCATAATAGAATTTTATTGTTTAAGTACGAAAATGGTGGAGGAGAGACGAAAAAATGATGAAAAAAATAGTTAATTTCGTTTTACACCTCCTTAATGCATACAATGATTTAAAAATTAAATATAAGCTAATTGCAATTATTTCAATTATTATGCTTGTTTGCCTTTTATTTACGATTGTTGGATTTCAGTATGCATTTAAAAGCTATGATGAACAAATCTATCGAAAATCCTCACAAGTGTTAATTATGTCTTCTAATCAAATTGAGGATGAGTTAAAAAACATTGAAGAATTATCATTTAATATTTTAAAAGATAATACCCTTCAAACGAACTTAATGAAATCAAAGGAAGAAATTACGAACTACGAGCAATATCAAATTGAGAGTGAAATTTGGGAGAAGCTCACAAGCTACATAGGGAATGAAAAATACATTCAATCGATTTATTTGTTTGATCAATATGGGAGAGAATATCGCGCTGGAAGAGATAATTCTGAAAAAATTGATAAATATAAAAGTAAGCTATTTAAAAAATCGATTGCAGGTGATGGAAGTAACGTATGGGTTTCGTTTGAAGACTCTAGTAATTTAATTTACTCAACAAGACAGATTAAGGCGTATAAAAACTTAAGCTTTGAATTATTAGCTACATTAGTCATTGAAGTAAATTTAGATGAAATCGTAAAAGAGTTACCAAGAGAATGGGATGGTCAAGAGGGTGGAATTATCATTTCGAATAGTGAAAGGCCATTTTACTTAGAAAATAGCATCCTAAACTATGAACAACTCATTTTTCCTATAAAAAATAGTCAAGGTTACTTAATAAAAAAAGAGAAAGGGAGAACGTTCTTTATTACTTATTCAAAATCTCCTTATGCTGATTGGACATATTGGAACATCATCCCGTTCGGTGCGATGTTTGCGAAAGTAACGGCAATGAAATATATTGTTATTATTATTTTTTTATTATTATATTCAGGAGCTATTTTTCTAGCTATTAAGTTTTCAAAACATATTACGAATCCAATTGAAAAATTAGTTTCTTCGATGAAATCTGTACAAAAAGGAGATTTTAATATACCTGAGTCGATAAAGTCAAACGAATATAATTTTCATAATGAAGTCGCTATCTTGCATAACAATTTTTATATGATGATTGATCGGATTAATGAGTTAATTAAAGAAAACTATGAAAAGCAATTGTTAATAAAAGATACTGAATTTAAAGCACTTCAATCGCAAATAAACCCACACTTTTTATATAACACTTTAGAATCAATTAACTGGTTAGCAAAGATAAATAATCAGCAAAAAATATCTAATATGGTTGAATCGTTAGGTTATTTATTGAGAAATGCGATTAGTATTAAAGAGGATGTAATAACGGTCCGAGAAGAATTAGAAATTGTAAAACATTATGTCACAATTCAAAAGTTTAGATTTGAGGATCGTTTGAATTTTGAAATAGAAATCAATGAGCAGGAAATGGATTGTATCGTTCCGAAATTAGTAGTTCAGCCATTGGTAGAAAACTCGATAAATTATGCATTAGAAACTATGATTGAATGTTGCCAAATTAAAGTGATAGTTAAAAAAGTTAAAAACGATCTTCATATAATTGTAGAAGATAATGGAATAGGTATGGATAAAGACCACTTAGAGAATGTGATGAAAGGTGAATACAAAAGTAAGGGAAATGGAATTGGATTAAAGAATATTGAATCTAGAATAAAATTTGTCTTTGGTCAAGAATATGGTTTAACAGTTGAAAGTAAGTTAAATGTAGGTACGAAGGTAATCCTTGTCATACCATATCGAATGAGGTGGGAATATGCATAAGGTTTTATTAGTTGATGATGAAAGAATTATTTTGGATGGAATATCCAAAATAATCGATTGGGAACAATTAAATCTACATTTAATTGGAACTGCACGAAATGGTTTAGATGCCTATAACATCATAAAAGAAAAAAAACCAGATATCGTTATTTGTGACATTAGAATGCCTGGGCTCAATGGTCTTGAGTTGGTAAAAAAAGTAACCAATGAGGAAATCAATGTGAAATTTATTATATTATCTGGATTTGGTGAATTTTCTTATGCTAAACAGGCGATGGAATTTGGAGTGAAACATTATTTGCTTAAGCCATGTAATGAAAACCTAATTGTTGAGGCTTTGAATTCAATAAAAAATGAACTTTCTCTTGAAGAAAAAAGAGAGCGTTTTCTTGTTGATATGCGGAATCAATTGAACCAAATTCAACCATATGTAAAAAAGCAGCTATTAAAAGAATTTATCTCAACTAAATTGGATAGTAATCATGGTATTACCTTTTACGAAAGATTATTCCGGATTGATTTCGATGATGAAAAAATTAGAGTCATTTTACTTAAGCCTGAAGGTGATTATCATTATGAGCATATGTTTGTCATCGAAAATATCGGGGAAGATTTATTTGCTCCATCTATTCTTACAACAACTATTGGTGAACATATAGTGTTTATTGTAAAGGATTTAGAAATGGTTTCCCTTCACGAAAATTTAAAGCAATTAAAGGAGTATTTTTATCAAATATATGAGCTCGATATGACCGTTGCAATTAGTGAAGTAAATCAAATTACAGCTGCCAGAGACTTATATTTAGAGGCGTTAGAGTGTTTAAATCATCGGTTTTTCTTAGGTGAAGGGAGCATCATTACGAAACTAGATATTCAGAAAACAAAAATTCGAAATCAATATGAATACGATGGACAAAATTTATGCCTTTTAATAAAAACGGGAAATTGGGAAAAAGTAGAGAGTGAAATTTCTAACTTTTTTGGAAATTTAACGAAAATGATGCTCTCAACTAATATGACGCGCTCGTATGTTATGCATCTTTTCATAGAAATGATTCAACATTCTGATTCAAATTGTATTCATGCCTATATGGAAAAGATGTCATCATTAATGGATATGGATACAATTCAACAAATGAGATCTTTCTTTGTCAACAATGCAAAAGAAATAACAGATTTTCATTTAAATAGGCATAAATCAAATCATTCAGAAATAATAAAAAATATGATTGAGATTGTAAATGAGAATCTAGGAAACTCCGAACTTTCGTTAAAATGGGTTGCAAATAGAGTATTTATGAATGCTGATTATTTAGGTAAGCTTTTTAAACAAGAAACTGGTGAAAAGTTTTCGAGCTATGTGACAAGGGTCAGAATTGAAAAAGCAATTGAGCAAATCCAACAAATGGATGATGTAAAGGTATTTACATTAGCTGAAATGATTGGGTACGGAGATAATCCGCAATATTTTAGTCAGGTTTTTAAGAAATATACTGGATATACGCCATCTGAATATCGGAAAGTTATTTGTTAGACTCATTATCTTATAATTCTTTGATAATGAGTTTTTTTTGGCTCCTTTCGAAAGATGCGTTGTTTCAAACTAATTGAGTTCCGAGGTTATATTTAAACTCTTGAGGGTATTCCCACAAAGAGTCTTTATGACATCTCTAAAGACGGCAGACATGATCATTTTAGTTATTCTTATATTTTGAAAGCTAATAATATCATCAATATTTGTCATGAAAAGGATTATTTTGTTTTAATTGGTGGAAGGTTGTACAAATTTCAGTCCAAAAGTATGAATAAAAAATAATGAACTCTGTTTTTTAAACATAAATCTCTGTTTTTTAAATTCCTATGAGACCGAAAAGGCTCTAGAATAGTAAGTGTAAGCGGTAACAAAAAATAAGGGGGATGAAAATGAAGAAATTTTTGTTGTTATTTGTAGCAATTTTTATGGTATTCTCAATGGCTGCTTGTAGTAGTGGAACGAGTTCTTCTGGTGAATCGGGATCTGATTCTGGTGGAGGAAAAGACGATAAAGTTACTCTACGTATTGCCTGGTGGGGGGAACAGACAAGAAATGATTACACTCTAGAAATTATTAAAATGTACGAAGAGAAAAATCCAAATGTAAAAATTCAAGCTGAATATGCAAGCTGGGATGATTATTGGAAGAAATTGGCTCCTCAAGCGTCAGCAAATCAATTACCTGACATTATTCAAATGGATTTATCCTATTTCTCTCAATACGCTGAAAACGGACAATTAGCAGACTTAACACCGTTTATTGGGAAGGAAATTGACACGACTAACTTTACAGAAAATTATATTAACGGTGGGAAAATCGGAGACAAGTTATACGGATTTAATGCTGGGGTAAACGTACTTGGCTTCAATTATGACCCTGCACTGTTGAAGAAAATAGGAGTAGAAAGTCTTGATGAGAATTGGACATGGGATGATTATAAAGAGATTGCTGCTAAAGCAAAGGATGCTGGATTATATGTTGATACAGGCATGAAAGCAGATGTGTTCTTTAATTATTATTTAAGAACGTTAGGACACACATTATTTAGTAAAGATGGAACTGGTTTAGGATATGATGATGATCAATTATTTATCGATTTCTTTGAAATGACATCAGGTTTGGTGAAGGATAAGGCTGTTCCAACTCCTGATTATCTAGCTCAGTTAAAAGGAATTGAAGATGACCCAGTTGTAACAGAAGATGCGATTGGAATTTGGCAATGGTCAAACCAGTTCGTTGGATTGCAACAGGTTGCTAATCGACCATTACAAATTCATAATATGCCAGGACCGAATGCTAAAGAAGGCTTATATTTAAAACCAAGTATGTTCTGGTCTGTAGCGAATAATTCAAAACATCAAGAAGAAGCAGCAAAGTTTATTAATTTCCTTGTAAACGATGTTGAAGCAAATAAATTAATTTTAGGTGACCGTGGTGTTCCAGGTTCCTCTGAAGTTAAAGAAGCTCTAAAACCAGAGTTATCTCCTGAGCAAACTCTAGTATTTGAAAGTGTTGAATGGGCGGAACAAAACAGTTCAGATTTTGATGGTCCAGACCCAGTTGGAGCTGGTGAAGTAATTGAACTACTTGATAGCTTAGGTGAACAAATGGCATACGGACAACTTGAGGTAAAAGATGCTGCAAAACAATTTAGACAACAAGCGGAAAGCATCTTAGCACAAAATAAATAGTTGCTAGTTAGTGAGATGAGGGTGGCTCGGAGTAAAGGGTGTAATACAGCATGAACTGTTCTCCCTTTAAAAGGAGATCAAGTGCTTTGGAACATTTCCATTATCCCTCCCGAGTTATCCTCTTCTCATATATTAAAGGTTTTAGAGCCATAGAAAGGAAATGATTATATGAGTGCTCAAACTATTAAACAAAATTTAAGAGGGTACTTGTTTATTAGTCCCTTTATTATCGGATTTTTGGCGTTTACGTTGATACCGATTGTTACCTCATTATATTTATCATTTACTAAATATAATTTGTTTGGGGCACCTGTTTGGATTGGTTTAGAAAACTATCAAAAAATGTTTACAGAGGATCCAAGATATTGGCAGTCTTTAAAAGTAACTTTAATTTATGTTTTCGCTGGAGTCCCTTTAAGATTAGGTTTTGCTTTACTAATAGCGATTATTTTAAATACTGCTTCTCGAGCTGTAGGTCTTTATCGAACTTTATTTTATTTACCATCATTAATTGGTGGAAGTGTCGCTGTTGCAATTATGTGGAGAAATATTTTTGGCGATGAAGGAATCGTTAACATTCTCTTAGGGTTGTTAGGTATTCCAGATGTACGTTGGTTTGGAGATCCAACTGCTGCACTTTGGATGTTAATATTCTTATCAGTTTGGCAATTTGGATCATCTATGTTAATTTTCCTAGCAGGTTTAAAAGGAATACCAGCAACATATTACGAAGCAGCGAGTGTAGATGGAGCTAATTATTGGCAAAAATTCATTAAAATCACTTTACCGATGTTAAGTCCAGTTATTTTATTTAATACAATTATGCAAACGATCGCAGCGTTTATGACATTTGTTCCTGCATTTATCATTACTAAAGGAACTGGTGGTCCACTTGATGGTACACTTCTATATTCACTTTATCTCTTCATTCAAGGATTTGAATTCTTCAATATGGGTTATGCTTCTGCGATGGCTTGGATTATGTTAATTATTGTAGGAATTTTAACTGCAATTATTTTCTACACATCAAAATTCTGGGTTCATTACGAATCAGAAGGGGGGAAATAACGGATGAGTTCAAATACAAATGTAAAAACAGTAGCAAGAACACCAATTATAAAAGTTTCCAATGTTAAGTCAGTAAAGTGGTGGGTATATCACATTCTTGTTGGTGGCTTTGCATTATTAATGCTTTATCCAGTTATTTGGCTCCTAATGAGTTCATTTAAACCTAGTGATACGATATTCGTAACTGCAAAATCATTAATTCCAGATACATGGACTTTACAGAACTTTACACAAGGCTGGGAAGGTATTGGTGGAAATTCATTTGGCGTTTTTATTAAAAATACTGTAGTTCTAGTTATTTTTACAATGATTGGGCAAGTGATTTCGTCGGCATTTATTGCGTTCGGTTTTGCGAGATTAAACTTTTTCGGAAAAAACTTTTGGTTTGCAATTATGATGGTTACGCTCATGCTTCCGTATGAAGTGGTCATGATTCCACAATATATTATTTTTGCACAGTTAGGATGGCTTGATTCTATTAAACCAATTGCTGTTCCAGCCTATTTTGGTCACCCATTCTTTATATTCCTACTCGTTCAATTTATTCGAACAATCCCGAGAGAATTGGATGAAGCTGCAACAATTGATGGATGTAACACGTTCAAAATATTTTATAAAATTATACTCCCATTAATAAGACCAGCTTTAGCAACTGTATCAATTTTCTCCTTTTATTGGACGTGGGATAATTTACTCGGACCAGTATTATATCTAAATAATCCGGCAAAATACACTGTTTCAATGGCTTTAAACATGTTCTTAAGTAATGATACTGTTTCAAATTGGGGAGCGATGTTTGCTATGTCAATCGTTTCATTAATTCCAGTATTCGTCATTTTCTTCCTATTCCAACGCCATGTTGTAGAGGGTATTAGTACAAGTGGTTTGAAAGGCTAAATTTATAGGCTGTTTTTAAGAAAGGAAAAAGACTAATGTATAGTGGCAAATCCTTTATCTTCAATAAGGAAACGTATTTAGATTATCAAGGACCTGAACTGAAAAGTGTTTACCATTTTATGAAAGTCTTGATTCGAGATAAGGACAAAGTTTTTCAAGTGAAAAGTACTGAGGTAAAAACAACGATATTATTCCAATTTGATGAGCGGAATGTCCACAATTTGAAAAGGGAACAATTCCATATCCGATTTTCTAACGATTTGACTGAAATGAAAGTCGTTGCACCAGATGAATTAGGAATCATATATGGAATTCTCCATTTAAGTGAAAAATATCTTGGAGTTGATAAGTTTTGGTTTTGGAATGATTGTGAACCAACTATAAAGAAAATGGTAAAAATTCCGTCAGATCCCTATTTTTCTGATGTACCTAAAGTAAGGTTCAGAGGATGGTTCATCAATGATGAGGTGCTTATTTCAAAATGGAAACATAACAATTCAAATACTTATGTATGGGAAATGGTATTTGAAGCACTGTTAAGATGCCACGGTAATATGGTTATCCCAGGAACAGATATTGAAGATCCTACTTATAAAAAAATTGCTATTGAAATGGGATTATGGATTACACATCACCATGCAGAGCCACTTGGGGCAAAAATGTTCAATAGAGTTTTCCCAGAACATAATGCTTCTTATATTGAAAACGAAGACTTATTCAAAAAGCTATGGAAAGATGCAATTATTGAACAACAAAATGACAAGGTCATATGGAATATTGGATTTAGAGGACAAGGAGACCGGCCATTTTGGGTTGACGATCCAACGTTTGATACTGATGAGAAACGCGGAGCACTCATATCAAAAATTATGAGAGATCAATACGAAATGATTGCTGAATATCAAAAAGAACCGATCTGTTGTGTGAATTTGTATGGGGAAATTACTGAATTGTACAAAAAGGGATTACTTGACTTGCCAGATGGAGTTATTAAAATATGGGCTGATAGTGGATATGGAAAGATGGTATCTAGAAGACAAGGAAACCATAATCCAAGAATCCCTTCAACCCCTGTCAAGGATGATCCTGGACCACATGGTATTTACTATCATGTAACATTTTATGATTTGCAAGCTTCTAATCATCTTACAATGCTGCCGAACGATACAAACTTTGTAAACGATGAACTAAGTCAGGCTTTTGAACACAATATGTGTGAATTTTTAATTGTTAACTGTGGCAATATTCGACCACACCTCTATTTTTTAGACTTTGTTAGTCAATTATGGGATAAAGGAAAAATAAATTCTTATGAATTTCTAAAGGGATATGTTTTGCGGTACAATCCATCCTATTCAAAAGAAATGTCTAACTATATTCAAGACTTCTTTCATGCTGTAGTCCAGTATGGCGATCATGAAGATGAACGAGCTGGGGAGCAGTTTTATCATTTTTCAATTCGAAATCTTGCAAATCAATGGGTCATTTCTAATGGGAAAGAAAGTGCGAAAAATTTATATTGGGCAACAGGCAAAGCTGACTTAACTGAGCAATTTGATTGGTTCAAAAATAAAGTCAAATCTAAATTACCTCTATGGGAAGCATTATTGGAAAAAGGTAAAGCTTTCGTAGAAGATGCAAGAAATATCGAACAACAAAGACTTAACGATCAATTGCTCATCCAGGTGCAGATTCATAAGAATGGGTGCAAGGCTCTCTACTGTTTTGCGGAAGCATTTGAGAAATTCAAATCTAAAAATTATATAGAAGCGTATGTACTTGTAAATATGGCGATAGAAGAGATAAAAGAATCTGAAAAGATGATGAAGAACCCAAAAAATGAAAAATGGAAACGATTTTACGATAATGATTGTTTAACAAATGTTGCATTAACTAATTATACTTTAGAAACAGTTAGGCGATTTTTAAGAATGTACGGAGATGGACCTTCCTTTTACAATTGGGAAAAGAGATATCTTACAAGTGTTGAGGAAAGCTCGGTAATGCTACTGACGAATAAATCAAAACAATTGTCAGACGATAATTTGATTAAAAAGCTTAAAGAGAAAGGGAAATCTTTAGTTTAAGAACATTTATGCTAAGTAAATAGTAGTTTAAGTGAATTAGCAAGCTAAAAATTAGTTTAGAATATACATTGGAATTTATGGGGGGAAGAAAATGGAGACATCAGGATTTTTTGGCGGTTTAAATAGTTTATTCGAATGGATTACTAGACTTGCGTTTTTAAACCTATTATGGATAGCTTTCACCGCCTGTGGACTTGTCATCTTTGGGTTTTTCCCTTCCACAGTTGCAATGTTTGCGGTTGTTCGTAAATGGGCATTAGGTGATTTACATGTCCCAATTTTTAAAACCTTTTGGGATTCTTATAAAAAAGAATTCATGAAAAGTAATATTCTTGGGGTTTTAATTGGCTTGATTAGTTTCGTATTATGTTTGGATTACCTTTACTTAAGGCAGGCATCAGATGAAATTTATCAGTTATTCTCAGTTCCTTTACTGATTGTGATTATTCTCTTTATTTGTATGTTACTTTATATATTCCCTATGTATGTCCATTATGAAATGAAAGCAGTTCAAATAATAAAAAACTCATTTTTCGTCATTATTATGAATCCAATTTCTACTTTCATCATGTTAATAGGTACGCTTGGATTAATATTCTTACTGACTTTTGCACCGCCTCTAACTATCGTTATTAGTGGTAATGTTATCGCATTAGCGATCGTAAAACCAGCAATCAACAGTTTCAATAAAATAAATAGGAAGTATAAATTGATGCAACAACAGGCGTAAGAAAAATAGATTTATAAACTTTCTTAATGAAATATCAATAATATTACACTTGTGTTCTTTTCTTGTTTAATTTAGCTTAAAAACAAGGGGGAATGGAAGTGAAGAAATTTTTTCTAATACTCTTAGTTTATGTACTACTATCTACTACTACTTCCTGTAGTTTTAATAACCAATCTACATTAAATTACGATAACAATGCAGAGGATAAAATTACAATTAGAGTTGCTTGGTGGGGAACTCAACCAAGGAACGAATATACAACTAAGATCATTGAACTTTATGAACAAAGGAATCCAAATGTGAATATCGAATCTGAGTTTGAGGATTGGGATAATTATTGGAACATGCTGGAACCAATGGCGGCTGCAAACCAGCTTCCGGACGTCATTCAAATGGATATTGCCTTTTTAGCTCAATACGGTGAAAAGGGATTGCTGGAGGATTTAACCTATTATATAGAAAATGACATCATTGATAGTTCAAATATTCAACAAAGTGTATTAAATAGTGGCAAAATATCAGAAAAATTGTATGGGTTTACAATTGGTATTAATGCCCTATCAGTTATATCAAATGATGAGCTATTAGAAAAAGCACAGGTGGAAATTGATGATCGAAATTGGACTTGGGAGGACATGGTTCAAATTGCTATGAAAATAAAAATGAATGCTGGTGTGTATGGATCAAATGGAATGAATCCACCAGACATTTTTTTCCCTTATTATTTACGGACAAAAGGGGAGCAATTTTATAAGGAAGATGGCACAGGCTTAGCCTATACAAATGATCAATTATTTGTTGATTACTTTAAATTACAATTAAGATTAATAGAAGAAGGAGCTTTTCCAACTCCTGATATCGGAATGACTGTAAGAGGAATTGAAGAGGATTTTATTGTAAAAGGAACCTCAGCTATAACTTGGAATTATTCGAATCAATTACTTGCTTTTGATCAAATAACAGATTCACCTCTATCACTTCATTTACCGCCAGAAAATGACCGACAAAAAGCACTATTTTTAAAACCGAGCATGATGTTATCAATTCCAAAGACTTCAAAGGTAAAAGTGGAAGCTGCAAAGTTTATCGATTTTCTCGTAAATAATATTGAGGCAAATAAAATGATGAATGGCGAGCGAGGGATTCCTGTATCATCAAAGGTTGTTGAGGCGATTAAACCTGAGCTTTCAAAAAGTGAATTAAAAATTATGGAATATGTCGAAGAAACGACAAAATTGACTGATGATTTTTATTCACCAGATCCAATTGGTAGTGCAGAAGTAATGGAGGTCCTCACAGATATTTCTGACCAAATCTTGCTGAAAAAAATAACACCTGAAGAGGGAGCAAAGAGTTTTCGAAAAAAGGCAGTAGGAATTCTAAAATTGAACAATAAATCATAATGGAGAATGAGCAAATGGAGGAATTAATAATGGCAAAACTAGAATTCGATGAGATGTTAATTGAGGAAATAATCGATAAAGTTGTCAAACGTACTTTTCAAATGGATTTTAGTTGGGATTGGCCAGGTGGTGTCGCTTTTTATGGAGTTGCCGAAGCATATGAAGCGACTGGCAAACAAGAATATATTGATTTATTACAGGGATGGGTCGATGAATGGCTTGAAGATGGGTTACCAAAGCTATCAATTAATGGGGTATCTATCGGCCACACATTGATAACGTTATATCAAGTAACAGAGGATGAGAAATATTTAAATGTAATTAAAGACATGGCAGAATATTTAAAAAATGATGCGCCGCGTTTTGCAGATGGTATTTTTCAGCATACTGTTAATTCTGTGAAGGATGTATTTCCTGAGCAAGCATGGGTAGACACGATGATGATGGCAGGTTTGTTTTTAGTTAGAGTTGGAAAATTATTAAACCGTGAAGATTATTTTGAAGATGGCTTAAAGCAATACCATGGTCATGAAGACTTCCTACAGGATCCTGTGACAAATTTATATTATCACGGCTGGGACAATATTGCGAAAAATCATATGTCCTCAATTTATTGGGCCCGTGGAAATGGCTGGGCAGCCTTAACAATGGCTAAAGCGTTGGAATTAGTCGAAGTTCAGCATCCTTCATATATGATTATTGATTGTTCATTAAGAGATCAATTAAGTGCTTTAGTGAGATTGCAGGATGAATCTGGATTATGGCATACAATAGTTAATGATCCATCTTCATACCTAGAGGTTTCGGGATCATCTGCTATTGCTGCAGCACTAATTACGAGAGGTACTCTTTATAATAAGTACATTCAAAAATCAATCGCTGGAATTTTACAAGAAATTGAAGAAGATGGTAAAGTGTCCAAAGTATCTGCTGGTACAGCAGTTATGAATGACGCTGATGGATATAAAAATGTACCTTACAAGCGAATACAAGGTTGGGGACAAGGATTAACACTTGTATTTTTAGCGGAATTATTAAAATCTAGCAAGCAAATCTATCGTTAATTTCTCGAATGAAGGCTTTTATTTGGAGGGACATAATGGTTCAATCTAGTACAATATCAATCTATTTAGCAGGTGATTCAACAGTTGCTAACTGTCCGGAGCATGAGGCGCCAATGGCAGGCTGGGGTCAAGTGTTTCAATCTTTTTTTAACGATCATGTCGTTGTGCATAATGAAGCAATGGGAGGAAGAAGTTCAAATAGCTTTATTGAAGAAGGAAGACTTAAATCAATTCTTGAACGCATCCAAGAGGGAGATTATTTATTTATTCAATTCGGACATAATGATCAAAAATCATATGGAACGGAACCATTTACAACCTATCAAATAAGCTTACAGAAATATATAAATGGAGCGAGAGAAAAGAAAGCAATTCCGATACTGCTTACCTCTGTGCATCGAAGAAAATTTAATAAGCTTGGTGAAATTGAAAATACTTTAGGTGAATATCCAAACGCCATGATTGATTTGGCTAAAAAGCTAGATGTACCTTTAATTGACCTATGGAAAAAAACGAAACTACTTTATGAAACACTTGGAGTTGAAAAATCAAAGGAGCTTTTTACCATTTTTCCGCCGAATGTGGAGCCAAACTATCCCGAGGGAATTGAAGATAATACGCATTTCTCGATAAACGGTGCAACGAAGGTAGCACAACTAGTTATCGAAGGAATTAGAGAATTAAAGATTCCTCTTTGTAAATATGTCGTTCAATAACCACGGTAGCGTGGTTATTCCTTTTTATCTCATTTCATTAGCAAAATTATCTAATGTTGCTAAGTAATAAGTTTAAGTAAGGATGCGTTAAAAAAGGAGGGAAAATAATGACTAAAAAATTATATCACGGTGCTGCTTATTATCCGGAGCTTTGGGACGAAGAAGTCATTGAGCAAGATATAAAATTAATGAAAGAAGCAGGAATTAATGTTGTAAGAATGGGAGAGTTTGCCTGGTCATCCATTGAAAAGGAAGAAGGTCATATTGATGTAAGTTTTTTTGTCGAAATAATAAATCGACTTTATCATCATGGGATTGAAACGATTTTTTGTACGCCGACTGCTACTCCGCCAATTTGGCTATCTTATCAACACCCGGAAAGAATGTATGTAGACAATGAAGGGAGAGTCATGGGACATGGCTCAAGACAGCATGTTTGTACAAACAATCCTTGTTTTCGTGAAAAGGCATCAATAATAACTGAACAATTAGCTTCACATTTAGGGAACCTTGATGGTGTAATTGGTTGGCAAATTGATAATGAGTTTAAGTGTCATGTTGGTGAATGTATGTGTAATATATGTAAAACCCTTTGGCATCAATGGTTGGAACAACGTTATCAGACAATCGAACAATTGAATAAAGCATGGGGAACTCATATTTGGAGCCAATATTATCATAGCTTTGAGCAAATTCCTCAACCAAGTGCAACACCTTTTTTACATAACTCGTCTTTACAAACGATGTATCAATTATTTTCGTATGAAAAAATTGCGGAGTTTTCAGATGAACAGGCTTCTATTATTCGCAAGCATTCGACAGCACCGATCACACATAATGGTGGAACGTTTTTTCATGTTAATAATGAGAGATTATATGAATCTTTAGATTTCGCTTCCTTTGATACGTATGCTGATTATAAAAATTATTCAGCTTATTTATTTAATTGTGATCTGTGGAGAAATTTTAAGTCTAGCAGAAATTATTGGGTTATGGAAACAAGTCCTTCTTATAGTGCTTCACTTGAAAGTTATGCCATTCCACATCCAAATGATTACTTAAAGGCAGAAGCTGTTGCTTCATATGCTCTTGGTGGTGAAGGCTTTTGTTATTGGCTTTGGCGCCAACAAAGAACAGGCTGTGAACAGCCTCATGGCTCAGTAATTAGTGCTTGGGGTAAACCGACAATTGGCTTTGAAAATGTAAAAAAAGTAGAAAAGGCAAGGAAAGAAATAGAAGATTCAATAATAGCAACAACACCTATGCAAGCGGAAATTGCGATAACCTATTCAGATAATGCGAGAGCTTTTATGAAAACAGAACCACACCAAAACTTAAATTATCGAAATTTAATCATCGATTTCTACAAAAATATATTGCAGCTCGGCTATCATCGAGATTTAATTCCAGAAGGAGCAACTTTAAAAGGATACAAAGTCCTTTTTACTCCGTTTATTCCATATTTATCAGATGAATATCTAGCTAAAGCTGAAGCATTTGCTAAAAACGGCGGTGTCTGGATAGTAGGTCCTCTGACAGGTGGAAGAACAGAGCATCATACCATTCATACAAATGCTGCATTAGGAAAGCTTGACGAGCTTGCAGGAGTAGAAACCCTTTATTCTTATCCATTCGATGGTACTGGTTCCGTCGGAGAATTTAAGGGAGTGAAAGCTTCATTAAGTTTATGGAGCTCACTTTTTCACCCTATTGATGCAAAGGTGATGGGAACACTTACAGAAGGTATTTCCATTGGAAAGGCATTTATAACTGAACGTAATATAGGAAATGGAAAAATCGTTATGCTTGGCTCTTTACCTACTGGAGATGAAGGTGAGCTTTTACTAAAAACAATTATTAACCATTATGCTAATGAACAAGGTGTTACGGTGAAGGCACAAGTTACTGAAGGGACAATTATTGTGCCGAGACAAGGAAACGGATATTTACTTTGGGTTATCGTAAATATGGATGGAAAGAGTGGAAAGGTACAACTACCTTATAATGGAACAAATGTCCTGACAGGAAAGTCCGTTGAAAAAGGAGAGCATTTTATTAATGGCTATGACTATCAAATAGTGAAATTTGGTCAGGATTAATGAGCAAGGGTAGGAGCAAATATGTTCCTACCCTTGCTGTATTTTCGTTCAAAAGGGGAATAGGTTCAATTGAGTATGAGCACTTTTGTATACATTTACCATTTATTAAAAATAGATGATAAAATAAAAAATTAGCAATTGATCCCATTATGTATCTAATTTATAATATAATTAAATGTTCACGTGTGCAAAAAAAGATTTACTTACATTTGTTCACGTGTGCAATTTTTAAAGGGGATGAATAAAAATGAAGCCATTTATGGGAGAAAATTTTTTATTGTCAAACGATGTTGCTGTTACTTTATTCCATGAGCATGCAAAAGATTTACCGATAATTGATTACCATTGTCACCTTAGCCCAAAAGAAATTTTTGAAAATAAACAGTTTCATAATATAACAGAGGCGTGGTTATATGGGGATCATTACAAATGGAGAGCCATGAGAGCAAATGGGATTTCAGAGGAATATATTACAGGTTCTGCAAGTGATTATGAGAAATTTTTAGCTTGGGCGAAAACAGTACCAATGACGATAGGAAATCCATTGTATAATTGGACTCATTTAGAACTACAACGTTTTTTTGGTATCAATGAAATATTAAATGAAAAAACTGCACCGATGATTTGGGAAAAAGTGAATCAATTATTAAGTCAAGAGGATTTTTCGGTAAGGGCTTTAATTAAAAAGTCGGGTGTTGAAGTGATTTGTACAACTGATGATCCTGTAGATGAATTAGAATATCATCAAATGTTAAGGAAAGAGGAAAATTTTGATACAAAGGTATTACCAAGCTTCCGACCTGACAAAGGATTGGAAATCAATCGAGATGGATTTGTTACATGGGTGGAAAGATTAGCGATTGTTTCTGGTAATGCAATCAATGATTATCATGATTTTTTATCCTCTCTAGAATCGAGGATTGAGTTTTTTCACGAATTAGGTGGAAGGGTATCGGATCATGCAATTGATGTTATGATGTTTACCGAAACGACTAAGGAAGAGGTAAATCAAATTTTCTGTAAGGCATTAAGTGGTGAAAAAGTAACACTTGATGAGGAACAAAAATATAAATCGTTTACTCTCGTATTTCTTGGTGAAAAATATGCTAGCTTAGGTTGGGCGATGCAGTTACATATTAATGCACTTAGAAATAATAATAAAAGGAAGTTAGCAGAACTAGGGCCTGATACAGGATTTGACTGTATGAATGATGATTTAATTGCAAAGCCTCTAGTTCAATTCCTTGACAGCTTAGAACAGAAGCATTCATTGCCAAAAACGATTCTATATTCCCTTAATCCACGAGATAATCATGTATTAGCAAGTATCATTGGCAGTTTTCAAGGGGATGGAGTTCCAGGAAAAATGCAATTTGGTACAGCATGGTGGTTTAATGACCAGAAGGATGGAATGTTGGATCAAATGAAGGCTCTTGCAAATATCGGATTATTTAGTCAATTTATCGGTATGCTTACGGATTCTAGAAGTTTTCTTTCTTATACAAGACATGAATATTTTAGAAGACTAGTATGTAACTTGATAGGTGAATGGGTGGAAAATGGTGAAGTACCAAATGATCCTGACTTATTAGGAAGCATTGTAAAAGGGATATCATATGATAACGCGAGAAATTACTTTCAGTTTTCGAAGGTAACAGTATGATATTCTAGGTTAAAAGGATGTTTAAGGTAGGTTTATAATAAATGGCTGTAACGATAAAGGATATCGCTAAAATAGCGAATGTATCACATACAACAGTTTCACGGGCATTAAACAATAGCCCATTAATTAAAGAAAAGACAAAGAAGAAAATAATGGAAATAGCAAAGGAGCTTAATTATTCTCCAGATGTTCATGCTAGAAGCTTAGTCTTACAAAAGTCCTATACGATCGGTTTATTTTTTACGAGTCTTTCTAATGGAACATCATCAAGCTTTTTAGCTGAAACGATTAAAGGAATCAATGATGTGATTGATAAAAACTATCATATTGTAATTAGAGGTACTGAGGATTATCATGATTATTCAGCAATCTCTAGTAAGAGGTTTGATGGAATTATTTTGATGAGTCAAAGTGACGCGGACAATCCATTTATTGATGATGTTGTCAAAAAGGAGATTCCTCTAGTTGTTTTAAATCGTCATGTTGAGCACGAAAATATTGTCAACATCCTCTCAAATGATCGTGAAGGAGCTTTTCAAGCAGCTAATTTATTTATAGAGTTTGGCCATACAAATATTGCGATTATTGAAGGGACTTCTCAATTTCGTTCATCTAAGGAAAGAAAATCTGGCTTTATTCAAGCACTAAAAGCGAAGAAGATTCCAGTTCGAAGTGATTATATGGTGCAAGCAAATTATGATATGGAAAGCGGTTATGAGGCAATGAAGAGGCTATTGGTATTGCAACAGCCTCCAACCGCTGTATTTTGTTCAAATGATGATATGGCAATAGGTGCAATGAAAGCAATCTATGAAGCAGGATTAACTGTACCAAATGATATGTCGATTATCGGATTTGATGATATAGGTTTTTCACAATATACGATACCAGCCCTTACAACAGTAAAACGACCTATTGAAAAGATAAGTCAAGTTGGAGCAGAAAAGCTAATGGCAATGATCGAAAAGGAAAAGTCACAAAAAAATTCTTGCTTTTTACCAACTCATCTCGTAAAACGCCAATCTGTAATGAGACCGCAAAGTTAATTAGTAGACCGCAAATTGCGGTTTGCTTTTTACAGTATTGTTAACGTGTGCATTAATAAAAGGAGGTATTCTATTGGAACAATTATCAGCTAATATTGTACAAAACGAGTATGAACAATATCCTGAAAGAGTTATCCAATTTGGCACAGGAAATTTCTTGAGAGCGTTTTTGGATTGGCAGGTCCATGTTATGAATCAACATCAATTATTTCGTGGTCGAATCGTTGTTGTCCAATCAACTAAAAGCGGAACAGTTCAAACGATTAATCAACAAGATGGATTATATACAATCTATTTGCAAGGAATAAAAGAAAATAATCCTGTGAGTGAACATGAGGTAGTAAAAAGTATTAGCAGGGGAATCAATATTACGAATGAATATGAAGAATATGTAGCTCTTGCTTCAAATCCAGATTTACGTTTTATCTTTTCAAATACGACGGAGGCGGGTATTTCATTTTATCGTGATGATACGTTAGATAAGCCACAAAGTAGTTTTCCAGGTAAATTAACGGCATTTCTTTATAAACGGTACCAAGTTTTTAATGGTGATAAATCAAAAGGCTTTATCATTTTTCCATGTGAGCTAATTGAGAATAATGGGGCTGAATTAAAAAGAATAATCGTGGAATATGCACGTTTATGGAAGTTAGATGAAGCCTTTATCTCCTGGTTAAATGAAGCTAATACATTTTGTAATACATTAGTCGATAGAATTGTTCCAGGATTCCCTAAAGATTCGATTGATAAAAAAATAACAGAGCTGGGATATAAGGATGAATTAATTGTTGTAGGTGAGCAATTTCATCTATTTGTCATCGAAGGACCGGAATATATTAAAGAGGAATTTCCTGCTGAGCTAGTTGGGTTAAATGTTCATGTTGTCAATGATTTACGACCTTTCAGATTGAAAAAAGTGAGGCTATTAAATGGGGCACATACATTAATCTCGCCTGTAGCTTACTTAATTGGTTTAAACACAGTTTATGAGGCAGTTACTACAGAATTGTCAAAGAACTTTATTGATCATGTCTTATATAAAGAAATTGTTCCCACTTTGCCATACAATGAACAAGAAGTGTTAGACTTTGCTAATGATGTGATGAATCGGTTTAAAAATCCATTTATTAAACATTACTTAACTAGCATATCATTAAATTCAATTGCAAAATTTAAGGCAAGAGTCGTGCCAACTTTGAAAGATTATTTAGATAAATATGAAACAGTTCCAAAAGGAATTCTTTTCTCACTTAGTGCACTCCTTTTATTTTACCGAGGAAAGCGAGAACATGAAGAAATTCCACTTGTTGATGATGAATACGTAATAAAGCAATTTCATAATGCTTGGGACAAATATGAGAATGAAAAGCTATCACTTGAACAAGTAGTAACAATTGTTCTTTCCGATGAACGGCTTTGGGGAGTCGATTTAAGTGAAATCAATAAATTAGTCGATACAGTTACAGATTTTCTTAATAGAATGATAGAAAAGGGAGTACAGGAAGCGCTTATTTTATTTTTAAAGGGTGAGATTAATGAAAGCGTTTATTAAAATCCATGAGCAGGATAATGTAGTTGTTGCTGTAAGAAAACTAGAAATAAATGAAGAGATTGTTGTGAATGATTGTTCTATTCAAATAAAAGAGGTAATCGAAAAAGGTCATAAAGTTGCAATAACTAGAATATTACATGGTGAAAATGTTATTAAGTATGGATTTCCAATAGGTCATGCAACGAAAAATATTGAACAAGGTTGTTTAGTACACACTCATAATACAAAAACGAATTTATCAGGTGTTGAAGAATATGAATATCATCCAGTTTTCCGACCTATTCCATTTAAAAATGAATATAGGACCTTTAAGGGCTATTGCAGACAAAATGGTGAAGTTGGGATTCGTAATGAACTTTGGATAGTTCCAACAGTAGGTTGTGTAAATGGCATCGCTGATCAAATCATCCGAGAGTTTAAAAATCGTGTTGGAGATATAGCACCTTTCGAACATATCCAGGTTTTAAAGCATAATTATGGATGCTCTCAGTTAGGTGATGACCATATCAATACGAGAACAATTTTATTAAATGCAGTAAAACACCCTAATGCAGGTGGAGTGCTAGTATTAGGACTTGGCTGTGAAAATAATGACATTGAAGAATTTAAAGAAGCATTAGGGGATTACAATACATCGCGAATTAAGTTTTTACGCTCACAAGAGGTATCCGATGAAGTAGAAGAGGGTGTAAATAGGTTACTTGAAATTTTTGAAGATGCGAAAGATGACCATCGAGAGGATGTGCCACTTTCAGAATTAAAAATAGGCTTAAAGTGTGGTGGCTCTGATGGATTTTCAGGAATTACAGCAAATCCACTTCTAGGAAGGCTTTCAGATTTTCTTGTTTCGCAGGGTGCTACAACTGTATTAACAGAAGTACCTGAAATGTTTGGGGCGGAAAAGATCCTTATGGAACGAGCAATCAATGTGGACATATTCGATAAAATTGTCGAGCTAATTAATGATTTTAAACTTTATTTTCAAGCACATAATCAACCAGTATATGAAAATCCCTCCCCAGGAAATAAGGCAGGAGGAATTACGACCTTAGAGGATAAATCACTTGGCTGCACCCAAAAAGCAGGTATTGCACCTGTAGTGGATGTATTAAAATACGGAGAGGTCCTACAAACAAAAGGGCTAAACTTACTAAGTGCGCCAGGAAATGACCTGGTTGCTTCTACAGCTTTAGCTGCTTCAGGATGTCAGCTTGTTCTATTTACAACAGGGAGAGGGACTCCATTTGGTACCTTTGTTCCAACTATGAAAATTTCAACAAATACACAATTATATGAAACAAAGCGTCATTGGATTGATTTTAATGCAGGTACTCTTATAGAGCAGCAATCACATGATGATTTATTACAAGAGTTTATTACGTATATTATTCAAGTAGCTAGTGGTGAATATGTGAATAATGAAAAGAATGATTTTAGAGAAATAGCAATATTTAAAACAGGAGTAACTTTATAAAAATAAAAAAGAAGATGGTGTTTATACAAATGCCATCTTCTTTTTTATTTATAATAATATTATTATGTAAACTAATTCTTTTTATTAAGAAAATACTACCTCAAAACCTCCAAAATCAAATGGGGAAATCCCATTTTCAGATAAGGAGAGTTTAGAGGTAGCAATCTTTAGATTATTTCCACCAATTATCAAACATTGTCGCAGGAAGCTCACGTTTATGCTGTGTTAATATATAGCGTTTTTCGATTTTTTCTGCAACATCTTCTGGTACTTCTTTTCCTTCTAAGTAATCATCTAATTGATCATAAGTAATACCGAGTTCTGTCTCATCAGCTTGTTGTGGAGTATTGTCGAGTAAATCTGCTGTTGGTGTCTTTAGATAAAGTCGTTCAGGTGCATTTAATTCGATTAACAGGCTTTTCCCTTGACGTTTTGTAAGTCCTGTAAGCGGGAGAAGGTCTGCGCCGCCATCACCGTATTTTGTGAAGAAACCTGTAACAGCTTCTGCTGCATGATCAGTACCAATTACTAATAGACCGTTTTGCCCGCCAAATGCGTATTGTGTAATCATTCGAACTCTAGCCTTAACATTACCTTTATTAAAATCAGATAGTGATTCTTTTGCTGTTTCTAAATAGCTTTTTGAAAATGCATCAACAGTATTTAAAATATCGAACGAAATGCTCTCATCTGGTTTGATAAAAGATAAAGCAAGCTGTGCATCGTCCTCATCCTTTTGAATGCCATACGGGAGTCTAACGGCAATAAATTTTGCGTCATATCCTTCGTTTCTTAATTCCTCTACAGCAATTTGAGCAAGGCGACCAGCAAGGCTGGAATCCTGACCACCGCTAATACCTAATACAAAGCCTTTAGCACCGGTTTTTTTAAAATAGTTTTTCAAAAAAGATACTCGGTTTTGAATTTCTTCTTTCGGATCAATTGACCCTTTAACATTCAACTCATTCATAATTTTTTCTTGATAGCTACGCATTTGATCATTCCTCCGTTTGATATAATCCATGGTCTTTAATGTATTGATAGCATGCTTCTGGAAGTAGGTAACGCGGTTCTCCACCTAGTGAAAATTCTTCTCTAATATAGCTAGAACTGATTTCCATCGCTAGTCCTTTATCAATTAAATGAAATGTTTCACCGTCATCGTTATTGCGTAATATAGGTGAGCTGCTTATTGCTTTTAACATATCAATTCCATCTCTTGCCATGACGATAAATTTATTTTCCTTTACTAGCAGTTCTGAATTTCCCCACTTACCTTTTCCGATATCTATGAGCAAATCAGCACCCATAATAAAATATATCGTATCATTTATAAATTTTTTTTTGAAATATTTCAATGTTTCGTACGTAGAAATATTCCATGCATTTTGCTTCATTTCGTAATTATCAGCAGTAAATTTATCGTTGTCTTGAATGGCTAACTGAAGCATATTCCAACGATGCTGGTCAGCTGTTTGCATTTGTTTATCCTTACGTTTATTAGAGCAAGGTAAGAATATAACTTTGTCAAGCCTACAACGGTGTTGGATCGTACTAGCCGTCCAAAGATGAACATTTGTAACAGGATCAAATGATGAACCATAAATGCCGATTTTGGCCATTTTTCTCCCTCCAAAGCAAGGATTAATATATCAATTTTAGAAGGGAGTAGGAAGGGAAGGCTATTCCTTACTCCGTTTTGCAATCATTTCAGATACTTTTTGTCTTACTTCATCGATGTTTCGCATCTTGTTGTCCCAGCACTCTTGGCTAAGGTCTACTGGATATTCCTCTGGGTGAAGTGAGCGTTTATATTCATCCCATAGTAGTTGTAAATTCTTTTTAGTGTATGCTTGCATTTCTTCTAATGAAGGGGTGTCATAAACAAGTTGACCGTTATTAAAGATCATTTGATGTAATTCTTTTGCTTCAAAATTAGTTACAAATTTACTTATAAATGTATGAACTGGGTGGAACATTTTTATTCTTTCTTCTTTTTCAGGTGTTTCATGTTGAAGAGTAATATAATCACCTTCAGATTTGTTGTTTAATCGATTAATAATTCGATATACTTTTTTAAGACCAGGTGTAGAAACCTTTTCTGGATTTCCACTAATTTTTATCGTATCGATCATTTGCCCATTATCGTCTTCAATTGACACTAATTTATATACCGCACCTAATGCAGGCTGGTCAAATGCAGTAATAAGTTTTGTTCCGATTCCCCAAATGTCAATTTTTGCACCTTGAGATTTTAAATTCATTATCGTTTCTTCATCTAAATCATTTGATGCGATAATTTTCGTATCGTAAAAACCAGCATTGTCTAACATCTTTCTAGCTTCTTTACTTAAATAAGCAAGGTCACCACTGTCAAGACGTATGCCTTTAAAAATTATTTTGTCTCCCAACTCCTTCGCAACTTTAATAGCATTTGGAACGCCAGATCGTAATGTATCATACGTGTCAACGAGAAATACGCATTCCTTATGTCGTTCAGCATATTTGTGAAAGGCAACATATTCGTCCTTATACGCTTGGATAAATGCATGTGCATGTGTTCCAGAGACAGGGATGCCAAATAATTTTCCTGCTCGTACATTTGATGTAGCATGGAAACCACCAATATATGCTGCTCTTGTACCCCAAATCGCAGCATCTAATTCCTGTGCACGACGTGTTCCGAATTCCATAAGAATATCATCACCAGCTACATGTTTAATACGTGCAGCTTTTGTTGCGATTAATGTTTGGTAGTTCACAATGTTTAGTATCGCTGTTTCAATCAATTGAGCTTCAGCTAACGGTGCCTCAATTCGGATAATAGGCTCATTTCCGAATACCATTTCGCCTTCAACGACAGAATAAACGGTTCCAGTAAAACGTAGATCCTTTAAATAATTTAAAAAGTCATCATCATATCCTAAATCATTTTTTAAATAATTCAAATCAGACTCACTAAAGTGGAAATTTTCAAGATATTGTATGATTCTTTCAAGACCAGCAAAAACGGCGTACCCATTTCCAAAAGGAAGTTTACGAAAGTAGACTTCAAAGACAGCTTTTCGTTCGTGAATACCGTCATCCCAATACGATTCTGTCATATTAATTTGATATAAATCTGTGTGTAAGGCGAGACTATCGTCTATATAATTGTTATTCATTCTATTATCCTCCAGTACATTCTTTCACATTAGGTCACTTTATAAGTGAATGCTAGATAACTTGTGCGTTTAAACAGTTTTTAAAGTGATTAAGTGCCCATTCATGACCTTGCCCGTTAAAGCTAGCGCATGCCTTTTCGTGAATGACAAGTTTATAACCTCTATTGTAAGCATCAATTGCAGTGTGTAGTACACAAATATCAGTGCATACACCAACTAAATGTAATTCGGTAATGTTTCGTTCCCTTAGCTTAATTTCTAGATTTGTACCGGCAAAAGCACTATATCTCGTTTTATCCATCCACATAACATGCGGAAAATCTTTGTTATTCAAATATAGCTGATTTAATTCGCCATATAAATGTCGGCCATTTGTATCTTTCATATTGTGAGGGGGGAATAGCTTAGCTTCTGGATGAAATGGATCATTTTCAAGATGCATGTCAATGGCAAAAACGACGAAATCACCAGATTTTATAAAATCATTTGTAATTGTAACAAGGTCTTTTTCAATGTC
The DNA here is from genome assembly GCF_052044855.1 of Metabacillus sp. 22489. Taxonomy (NCBI): domain Bacteria; kingdom Bacillati; phylum Bacillota; class Bacilli; order Caryophanales; family Bacillaceae; genus Metabacillus; species Metabacillus sp. 22489. The sequence continues at coordinate 9,140 of NZ_JBQENT010000031.1, read as the reverse complement.
CTGACCAGGCTTTCCACATGTTAAAGCACCATTATCATCAACAAAATCATAGGTATAATCAATATTAATTAAGGCTCTATTCATTTTTAGCCCTCCTATTTATATCATTTAATATCTTGCTGTATAAATTGGTTTTACTATATTTACGTCATCTATAAATTGGTATAATTGTGTTGGCGTTTTTGACGTTCTCTGTGTTTTTTGTCCAGGAACTTCTTTAATAAAAGGTAGAGATTTGATTTTCCTTGCAAATGCTTGATCACTAGTAATACCAGAATCATTTGTTACAGTCTTTAATACAGCCTGTAATTCAGAATACGTAAATTGGTCTGGTAAAAAGCTTTTAGCTATTGTTGTATGGAGTAAATCATGCTTTATTACCTTTATCGCATCCTCGATGATTTGACGGTGATCAAATGCTAAATCAAGTGTTAAAACATCATCAATCGAGAACAATTTTACATCATCTGCATCATCATTTGCTTTTCGTTTCGCAAGGGCATGTTCTGGAACGATTGCATAGTGTGCATTCGATATAATCCAGCCACGAGGATCTCTTCCGGGTTTATCATATACGTTATAATGTTTAATGTGGATACTGCTTACACCTGTTTCCTCCTCAAGCTCGCGTTTTGCTGCTTCAAATGCAGATTCATCAGGCTGAACAAACCCTCCAGGTAAAGCCCATTTGCCTGCTTCAATATTCGGTAAACCTTCAGCGTTTAATTTGGATCGTTTAATTAGCATCACCATCAATGTCATGAGAGGTGGTTTAAAATCTCCAAGCTTTGATGAAAGGATGGTGAAAACAGCAATATCTGATGTGTAACCATCTGGGGTTCGAAATAAACTAGAATCATATTGCTTTAATGCATCATGGTTAGACATAGTTCTGCATCTCCTACAAGTTTTTAATTAACTAAGTGTTAATTGTTAATAGTATTATATGCTAACTTTTTCACAATGTCTACAAAAAATGAGAAAAAAATTGGAAAGAAGAAAAGGGGATAGATAGGGAGGTACCTTTTTAGTGTATGGATTTTGAAAAATAATATTAGGAGTACTTAGAAACAGACATTTCTTTTCTTAGAACAACTCAAATACACACATGTTTTCAAGTTTTAACATGTTGCTTTTTTATTTATTAGAAGGAGCTCGTAATATTGTTTAATAGTAAAAGGAAAAGACTGCCTCTTAAAAAGAAACAGCCATGTTCATTAAGGATTATCAATTTAACATTTTATGGATTTGTGGACCAAAGTCCTGCAGATTTAATAAAGACACGAGGATGAAGCTTTAATTGAGCAACAATAAATTCCGCCAAATCTTCAGGCTGCATGACTTTCTCTGGATTACCATCTGTTAGATTTTCTTTATATGCTAATTCTGTTGCAACAGTACTTGGAGTTAATGCTGTCACACGAATATTATGTTTGCGAACTTCTAGAGCTAGTGATTCAGTTAAACCTAATAGACCAAATTTAGATGCGCTGTAAGCACTTGTCACTGGTGCACCTTTTTGTCCAGCAGTAGAGGAAATGTTAATAATATCTCCACCATTTTTCTCAATTAATTGTGGCAATACGGCACGAGTCACATAATAAACGCCCATAAGGTTTACATCAATTATTCGTTTCCATTCCTCAGGTTCAAGCTCGAGGAACTTACCAAATTTACCTGTACCTGCATTATTAATTAAAATGTCAACTGAACCTAATTCATTTTTTAGCTTCTCAATAGCTTTATTGACCTCATCTATTGATGAAACATCTGCAGTTGCATAAGCAGTTTTCACACCAAAAGCGTCAAGTTCCTTCTTTACATTAAGTAAATCATTTTCTGTACGTGCTAATAAAGCGATATGTACACCTTCTTGTGCAAGGGCGATTGCGGTTGCTTTGCCAATTCCCTTACCAGCACCTGTTACAAGTGCAACTTTACCTTTTAAAGATTGAGCCATTATCATTACTCCTTTCAATATGTATGTGCATATTCATTTATACCGAGTAACGATTATAAAGTCAAAGAAACTGCTTTTCATTTTTTGTTTATACTTATATATCTACGGTAGACGGATATCTTTATATTTATACGAAATTGATAATGAATATACAGATTTCGCTCTATATTTCTACTAAAATCTGAGAGAAGATGCCAATTATCTTAAATGTTCTTTAAGTGTAACCGCTTTCTGCTATAAAATTATAAAAATACAGAAAATTTTAATAGAAAGCCCTTGTCAAATAGTGTCGGTTTTCATATAATAAATTCATGTTATTTAATTCGACATTGAATGAGAGGTTTTGTGACATGGTTGAAGCGGTTATTTCAAAAGAGAAAAATGAAACAGAAGTTATAGCTCAAATAAAAGAAACGATGAAAGTTAAAAATGTTGAACTAATTCATCTGCAATTTGTTGATATTGAAGGCATTCTTAAAAGTATTACAGTTACAGGTGAGCAAATCGACGATGTTGTTGAAGGAAAGCAAATGTTCGATGGTTCATCTATTAAAGGATTTTCTCCTATCAATAAATCAGATCTTTATTTAGTTCCAGACCTTTCAACATTTGCTGTTCTTCCGTGGACAGTAGAGGAAGATTATTCTGAAGCAAGATTTATTTGTTCTGCAACAAACCCTGATGGAACACTTTTTGAAGGTGATACACGTAATGTGTTAAAGAAGACAGTTGAACGTGCTGCTGAAAAAGGTTACACAATTTCAGTAGGGCCTGAGTTAGAGTTCTTCTTATTCAAAACAGATGAAAACGGAAATCCGACAATTGAATTAGGAGATAACGGAGGCTATTTCGAACCTTCACCAAAGGATTTAGGTGAGCGTGTAAGATTAGAAATCTATCGTGCCTTAAAAGCGATGGGCTTTACAATCGAAGCTTCACATCATGAGGTTGCAGAAGGTCAACATGAAATTAATTTTAAATATGCTGACGCTTTAGGTGCAGCTGATTTAGCTACTACTTATAAATGGGTTGTTAAAACAATTGCACAACAATTTGGTTTACATGCGTCATTTATGCCTAAACCAGTTTTCGGAATTAACGGATCTGGCATGCACGTAAATATGTCATTCTTTAAAGATGGCGAGAATGCGTTCTTTGACCCAACTGATGAAATACAATTATCTGAAGAAGCATATCAATTTATTGCTGGACTTGTTGAGAATGTAAAAAGTTTTGCTGCTATAACAAATCCATTAGTTAACTCATATAAACGTTTAGTTCCTGGATATGAAGCGCCATGTTATATTGCATGGTCAGCATCTAACCGTTCAGCGTTAATTCGTATCCCAGCGAAAAAAGGAATGGCAACTCGTGTTGAGCTACGTTGTCCAGATCCATCTTCAAATCCATATTTAACTTTTGCGGTAATTGCTTCAGCAGGGCTTGACGGAATCGAAAAAGGACTGAAAGCTCCAGCTTCAATCAACGATGATATTTTCCATATGACTGAGGAGCGCCGTGCTGAATTAGGTATCGAAAACCTACCAGGAAGTCTTGAAGCAGCAATTGCTGAACTAGAAATGGGAGAAATCGGCCGCAAAACTTTAGGTGACCACGTTTTTGGTGAATATGTAGCTGCGAAAAAAGCGGAATGGGATAGCTATCGTACCGCAGTTCACACTTGGGAACTTGTTAACTATCAATCTAAATTTTAATTTTTATGATGACTCAACATATGTTGGGTCATTTTTTTCTGTTTCATTTTAAATAGTCACTGAGAAGTTTACCAACTTGTATGTTTACTCTTCATCAAAAGAAATTCCTCAAAAATTGAAAAATGGCATGTAATACTTTCACTTCTTACTTACTTTTCTATTATTATCGTCTAAACAATTAAAAATCTTATACATACATTAATCTAGATTCTCAACTAAGAAGGTGTTAATATGGGATTTCAATTTAATAAAAAAAAGGACGGTTCATTAAAAAGGACCATCTCAATGGAAGTCGGAACAGGAGAAGTTGAGCAGGGAACTATGTGGGAAATTGAATCTCCTAAAATTTCCTCTCCCTTTACAATTCGAAGAGATATAGAAAAAAAACTTTCGGTTGTTATTCCTGCTATGAATGAGGAGGACACACTGGAAGATGTCTTAATTGAAGTAAAAAAATTAATACCAGATGAAATTATTGTTGTTGTTAATGGTTCTACTGATAAGACTGCATTAATCGCTAGAAAATATGATGCAAAGGTTATAGAGTTTCATGATCGGATTGGCCATGATGTTGGCAGAGCTGTTGGTGCACTTCATACAGATGCAGATATTTATTTGTTTACTGATGCAGATATTCCGATTCCAGCTGAAGACTTGTATCCATTCGTCGAGGCGATTGAAAATGGAGATGATCTTGCATTAAATTCGATTTGTTGGGTAACGAGATATCCAAAACCTGATGCTCCTACGATTGACCGTGTTTTTATTAATATGGTTCAAGAACGAGAAGATTTAGGAGTTGAAAATGTCCTTACGATACCACATGCCTTTAGCAAAAAAGGGTTAGATACAATTAGTAAGGAGGCGCTTGCTAATCCACAATTAGCCAATGCACTTGCAATAGATAAAGGCTTACGAATTTCTGTACCTATTGAAATAAATGTTTTGCGTAGTAATAAGCGTCGTTCCAATCATAAAAAGGAAAAAGGCGAAATTATGTCTAAAGCGTATCAGCGCATGCATGGAGATACGATCGAGGCCATCCAATATTTACTAGATGAGTATGGAGAAAGGGGGATATATAAAGATAACTTAAAATTTAAAGCGGATAATGTTGAAAATTTAATTACCCAATGGAAGCAAATGAGTATCTCGAGAAATATTTCAATTGTTTTATCGATTTCTCCCTACACTGTTTGTTTAAGAAACTTATTAGATGAACTCGTTCAATGTGGTGTGGAAATTATTCCGGTGGTTCAAATGCCGAATTCGTTAATAGTAAGGGAATTGAGAAGATATGAACTTCCATTTGTTAAGATAAATCAGTTTATAGGGCAGCATTCAGTATTTGCTCTAGGTGCTCAGCTTGCCCAAGGAGGTATAATTGTTTTTCACGATACAAGCTCACCGATAAAACCTTGGGAGCTTGCCCCATACTATGAGGAGATTATGCAAAATAAAATAGACATGACGATTAATAATCAAGGAAGATATCTTGGGAAAATGGAGTCTATGCATACAGCACATATCGGAAATTTGTTTATGAATATTGTCGGTTCTAAAAATGAAATTGCAACCTCATCAATGCTTATTCCGCCATTTGCATTAACGAAAGAAGCCTTAGAGAGGTTAAATCCGATTACACTGATGAGTCCGATGGTTGCCCATATGAAGGCTATCCATCTTGATCTTTCTATAAAGCCGATTCATGAAATTGATTATATTGGGCGGATTACCAAGCAATATCGACCTATCATTGTTAATGAGGAAAGATTGAAAGGAGATATTTTGGAAGGTCTTGCTTATTGGAATTCACTTTACGGAATTCGTGGTGGTTTTTTTGATGAGGGAAGAAATCGTGAACTACTTACAGGTAGTAAATATCTTAAAACAAATTTTCAAAGCTGTACAAAAGTCTATGAAAATCATGATATCTCCATATTAAATGATATAACTGTCACGAAATAATAGGTTTTCCCTATTAAATCAATAAAAATAGTGTTCTGTCCCTTTCGAAATAGAGGTAATCATCATAATTTGTAAAAGAACTTTTTAGAAAGGGGCAACAATGTGAATCAAAATAACACTCAAAAAATAGCAGTAATAGGATTAGGATTTGTTGGTCTTCCTTTAGCATGTGTTTTTGCAACTAAGGGATTTAATGTAATCGGGATAGATGTCGATGCTAATAAAATCGCATCTTTAAATGAAGGAAAAAGCTATATAACAGATGTTAGTGACGATATGTTAAAAGAAGTTATGGAAACGAAGAGATTATCAGTCACTACTAATCCAGATGAAATGAAACAAGTGAATGCGATAATTATTTGTGTACCAACACCAGTTAACAGTGATAAATCTCCTAAATTAGACTATGTTACTAGCGCAGCAGAAGAAATTGCCAAAAGACTTCAACCTGGTCAATTAGTTGTTTTAGAAAGCTCAACTTTTCCAGGAACTACCCGCGATATAGTGAAACCAATCCTTGAACAAAATGGTTTAAAGGCAGGAATTGATTTTAATTTAGCGTATTCACCTGAGCGCGTTGACCCAGGAAATGATAAATATCCGATTGACAGTATCCCTAAAGTTGTTGGTGGTATTAGCGAGAAATGCAAACAGGCCATCCAAGATTTATATGCAAAAGTCTATCAAACCATTGTACCTGTTTCTTCCACTGAAGCGGCAGAGGTAACAAAATTATTAGAGAATACGTATCGATTTATAAATATATCATTTGTAAATGAGATGGCGATTTTGTGTGATGAATTAGGTGTGAATTTATGGGAAGTAATTGAAGCGGCAAGCACGAAGCCATATGGTTACCATCCATTTTATCCTGGCCCAGGTATAAGTGGGCACTGTATACCAGTCGACCCACTTTATTTACAATACGTCTTTGAACAAAAGGGAATTACAAGCCGTTTCATTCAATTGTCAGATGATATGAATAAGGAGATTGTTGAATTTATTGTTCAACGTACATTAGAACTAGCTGGTAAAGAAAAACCATCAATTTTCATTTATGGATTAACGTATAAAAAAGATGTAGCAGATATTAGAGACTCAAGGGCAGTTGATATTTTTAAACAGCTTATCTCAAGTGGAGCACAAGTTGAATATCATGACCCATTAGTTCCAGAAGTTAAGATAAATAATGAATTTAGACGTAGTATTACACTCGATAAGCATGTGTTAGAGAGTGCTGACATCGTTCTTATATTAACAGACCATTCAATGATTCCAATTGATTTTATTGTTCAACACGCAAAAGCTATTTATGATACACGTGCTGTTACAAAAGCAAATCATCTACAAGACAATGTGTATCAATTGGGGAATGGTGTCAAATGAGAGTACTAGTAACAGGTGGAGCGGGATTTATCGGATCCCATTTAGTAGAAAAACTTGTATTAAAAGAGCATGAAGTCATTGTAATTGATGACCTTTCGAATGGGTATATTGATTATTTAAATCCTATTATCCACAATAATAATTTAACGTTTATTAAAGGATCGATTCTCGAAACGGAATTGCTTGAGTCTATTGTTCCTAATGTAGACGTGGTTTATCATCTAGCGAGTGTTTTAGGTGTCAAAAATACAGTTGAAAATCCATTGAAGGTAATCGATGGAAATATAAATGGTACGAGAAAAATTTTGCAATTAGCAAATGACCATCAAGTAAAAGTAGTTTTTGCTTCAACATCTGAAATTTATGGAAAAAATACACAGCTTCCTTTTAAAGAGGATTCTGACCGAGTTTTAGGGCCTCCACAAACTCATAGATGGTGCTATGCAACTGCTAAAGCATTAAATGAGCATATTTGCTATGCGTATGCAAAACAGGGGCTAACAGTAACGGTTGTTCGCTATTTTAATACGTTTGGTCCGAGACAAACCGCCTCACAATACGGAGGTGTCATTCCGAAATTTATCACGGCAGCGTTAACAAATCAACCGATTACAGTTTATGGGGATGGAAGTCAAACGAGAAGCTTCCTATTTGTAAAAGACACTGTTGAGGCTACCTATCGTTGTATGTATCTTGAAGGCAAAAGTGAAACAATGAATATTGGAAGCACAGAAACTTTATCAATTATGGAGCTTGCCCAAAAAATTAAGGCCTTTACACAATCAAACTCTGAAATTGTCTGTATTCCATATGAAAAGGTATATGAAGATGGGTTTGAAGAAACGAAAAATCGATTACCAGACATTTCTAAAGCGAAAGATATTATTGGATTTTCACCAGTTACTTCATTTGATAAAGGCCTCCTTGAAACAATTGGATGGTATAAATCCAGGTTATAAAATTTCATTAGGAAGTGTTTGTTCGTTCACAAACACTTCCTAGTTTTTTATATAAAAAAGTAATTTGAAGATTTTTGGAATGAAATTAAGTTTTGTGAGAAAACCCTAAAAACTAATGGAAACGCCGATACCATTTTATCACGATAGGAATATAGTGGAACTAGAAAATATGAAAGGATGGTATGAATGGCGTTGTCTCCAGAGAAACGAGAAAAACTACGAACTGAATTAAAATTATTATCACTTCGAATGTCTTTGAATTTAGCAGAACAACTTGGAATTAAACCATATCCACTTACATTGCCAAAGACATCTGAACAAGAAATCGATACATCAGATGAAAGTATTGTTGAAGAATTAGAAAGTGAAGTTGAGGAAGAAGTTCAAGAATTAGAAGAATATGATACCAATGAAGTAATCGTGGATGATATGGACGATGATGAAGATGACGAATACGAAGAAGAGGAAGTCGAAGAAGAAGAGGAAGTCGAAGAAGAAGAGGAAGTCGAAGAAGAAGAGGAAGTCGAAGAAGAAGAGGAAGTCGAAGAAGAAGAGGAAGTTGAAGAAGAAGAGGAAGAGGACGAAGAAGAGGAAGAGGACGAAGAAGAGGAAGTTGAAGAAGAAGAGGAAGAGGAAGAGGACGAAGAAGAAGAGGACGAAGAAGAGGTTGCAGAAGAAATAAAAGAGTATGGTCTTACAAATAGAGATTATGAAAATGATGTTGTAGAAAATCGTTCATATCGATTGGATAAGAATATCAGCGGGTTAAGAAAAATACTTTTGCCAATGGTTAATACTCAAGTGCTTGTGGAAACATCCTCTGGAGATATTTCAGGTACTTTATTAGCAGTCATGAAGGATTATATTGTAGTCGGTTATACGGTCTACATTCCTTTAAACAAAATAGAAGTCGTGACACAATTATAAAGGAGGGGCACATGATGTATGAAAAGCAATTAATTGACGAATTGTTGCGTCAGGTAGGATCTGATATTGAGGTTAGTACAGATACTGTAGAAGTGGAAGGTTTGTTTGGATAGGCTACACTTAGTTGGACAGAATTTTTAAGGTCAAGTAGAATACTACTAATACATTTGAGGAGAATCTACATGCCTAAAAGAGAACGTCGAACTTTTACTGAAGAATTTAAGG